>NZ_JBSSCS010000012.1:0-71988 GCF_054060015.1 Thermostichus sp. MS-CIW-25 | reverse complement strand
TATGACCTAGATAAGTGGCGTGGGGCAGGAATGCCTAACCGTGAGGTTAGGAAGCCCGCGCTGTACCCGTAGGGTCAGCGTCGGGAGGATGTCACTCCTCTGTCCAGAAACGCTCGGAAAGATACTTGTCAGCCCCGTCACAAAAGATGGTCACCACCACTCCAGAGGAGAGCTGACGGGCCACCTCTAGGGCTGCCACCACATTAGCCCCGGCAGAGATGCCCACCAGCAAGCCTTCCTCTAAAGCCAAGCGCTTAACCATTTTCTGGGCTGCTTCTGTGGAGATCTCGATGTGCTGGTCGGGTAGGGTGGGATCGTAAATCTCAGGTTTTAGAGCGGTGGCCATGTGCTTGAGCCCTTCTAGGCCATGGAAGGGAGAGTCGGGCTGCATGGCAATGATTTGGATATCCGGGCGATACTCTCGCAGGCGCCGCCCCACCCCCATACAGGTGCCGCTGGTGCCCAGCCCGGTAACAAAATGGGTGATCTGCCCCTGGGTTTGCTCCCAAATCTCTACCCCTGTGGTTTCGTAGTGGGCCTGCCAGTTGGCGGGGTTGCTGTATTGGTCAGGGTAGAAATAGAGCTCGGGGTTTTCGGCGTAGAGAGCGCGGGCCTTCTCGATGGCCCCATCGGATCCCAGGGCGGGATCCGTCAAAACCAAGTCCACGCCGTAGGCAGCCAGGATCTTCTTGCGCTCTGGGCTGGCGTTGGCGGGAAGGGCCAGCTTGACTTTGTAGCCCAAGGCCGCCCCGATCCAGGCATAGGCGATGCCGGTGTTACCGCTGGTAGCATCCAGGATGATCTTGCCGGGGGTGAGCTTGCCCTGGCGTTCGCCGGTTCGAATCATGTTGAGGGCCGGGCGATCCTTGACTGAACCCCCAGGGTTGTACCACTCTGCCTTGCCGTATACCCGTACCGATTCGGGCAAATCGGCAGCAACCCGCCGCAGACGGATCAGCGGTGTTCCCCCCACCAGCTCAATAGGGCTATCCACAGCAGGGAGCAACGGGCGAGAAGAAAATGCAGTCGGATACAAGGGGGATCCCTCGCTAGACAGGCATCGGCTGGACAACCATTGCTCATCTTACCCCGGTCTTTCCGGCCTCTTGGGAGCTTTTTAGGTTTCTCTTTCCTGCCCAAGCTCTGGCTAGGCTCTAAGATGGGGGTAGAAGAGCGGGATCTTCCCACAGCGGGGTGACGCGGAGGGGCATGGCAGAAATCGGGATTGTAACTGCCCAACAGTTCGACCGGCGACGGGGCCAGATCCATGTCTACGACGGCGAGGGCAAAGGCAAGTCTCAGGCGGCCCTGGGGGTTGTGCTGCGTTCGATCGGCTTGGGGATCGAAAAGGCGGCCCCCAGCCGGGTGTTGCTGGTGCGGTTTCTCAAGGGGCCAGGCCGAACCTATGCTGAGGATGCGGCCATTGCGGCTCTGCAGCGAGGTTTCCCCCATCTCATCGATCAATTGCGCACCGGGCGGGGAGAGTTTTTCGGCCCAGATGAGATCACCAAGTTTGACCGTCAGGAGGCCCGCCGCGGTTGGGATGTGGCCAAAGGGGCTTTGGCGTCGGGGTTTTACTCGGTGGTGGTGCTGGATGAGCTCAACCCGGTGCTGGATCTGGGCCTGTTGCCTGTGGAGGAGGTGGTCAGTACCCTCAAGCAAAAGCCGGAGGCCATGGAGGTGATCATCACTGGTCGGGGTGCTCCTAAGGCAATTATCGACCTGGCGGATTTGCATTCGGAAATGCGCAGCCTGCGTCGGACGGCGGATCCCCGCAACGGCGAGCTTCCTTCCAGCGGCATCGAGATCTACACCGGCAACGGCAAGGGAAAATCCACCAGCGCTCTGGGTCGGGCTCTGCAAGCCATTGGGCGCGGCATCAGCAAGGATCTCTCCCATCGCGTGCTGATCATGCAATGGCTGAAGGGGGGAACAGGCTACACCGAGGATGCAGCCATTCGGGCCTTGCGGGAAAGCTACCCCGATTTGGTGGATCACCAGCGTTGCGGTCGGGATGCCATTGTCTGGCGGGGCAAACAACAGGAAATCGACTATGTAGAAGCGGAGCGGGGCTGGGAGTTGGCGCGGGCGGCCATTGCTTCCGGCCTGTACAAAACCATCATCCTGGATGAGCTGAACCCGACAGTGGATCTGGAGCTGTTGGACGTGGAGCCGATTGTCCAGGCTTTGCTGCGCAAGCCGCGGGACACGGAGATCATCATCACGGGGCGGTGCCATGCCCCCTTACCTTACTTTGAGCTGGCCTCTGTCCACTCGGAAATGGTGAGCCACAAGCACTATGCCGAGCAGGGGGCCGATCTGCGGCGCGGGGTGGACTATTGATGGGATCCTTCGCAGCGTTCTCAGCCAATTCTGCTCTCTCTTGGCCTCCAGACCCCAGGACTCTGGCCCAGTTGTTGCTTACCCTTTTCCAGACGGAAGTGTGGGTGGAGGGAGGGGAGCGTGTTCCTGCTGGCCCGCTGGTGGTGGTGAGCAATCACCGCAGTTTTCTGGATGCACCGGTGCTGATCGCGGGGTTGGGCCGACCGATTCGCTTTGCCTGCCATTACTACCTGGCTCAGGTGCCGCTGCTGCGGGAGATCGCCTTGGCTTTGGACTGCATTCCCCTCAAGCAGGGATCCCGACAGCAAATCCATTTTTTTCGCCAGGCACAGGCCAGTTTGGCGGCGGGCGTGGGGGTGGGGATCTTCCCAGAGGGGGCGGAGCAGATCACCCGTGAGACCTCGCCTGGGGAGGTGGGGCGGTTTCAGCCGGGTTTTGCCCACCTGGCGCTGGCGGCAGCGGTGGATCCCTTGCCGATTCTGCCGGTGGCGGTGTGGGCGCAGGAAGAATGGCGGGGGATGGATATTCCCATGGCTTTTTTCCGCTGGTTTGACCCCACTGAACCCCGATTTCAACAGGAAGGGGGACATCCGGTGGTGTTGTATCGGCGGGTGGTGCTCAGGGTGGGATCCCCCCTTTGGGTGAGTGGGAAGCAGCGCCAGGGATCCCGACGCGAGCGAATGCAGGTGATTCAAGAGTTAACCACAGCGGCCCGAGAACAGGTGCGATTGGGATTGGCAGAGAGATGAGAAAGTTGAGTGGCGAGCCGGTAGCATCTGCCTCTAGCTTGGTCAGCCCGGCAACGGGAGCGGTCGGTCAGGAGCGGCCCCTGCTGCTGTATTTGCCCGGCATGGATGGCACAGGCACGTTGTTTTACCGGCAGGCGCAGGCTTTGCGGCGGGAGTTTCGCATTCGCCCCCTGAGCTTGAACCACCCGGAAGCAGGGGATAGCTGGGAAACCCTAGTAGATTGGGTGGGATCCCAGCTAGAAGCGGGGGCGTATTTGTGTGGGGAATCTTTCGGGGCCTGCCTGGCTCTGTTGGTGGCTGCCCAATGGCCGGAACGGTGCCGTGGCCTCATTTTGGTCAATCCGGCCTCGTCGCTGCGACGCAGGCCCTGGTGGTGGGCAGGACATGTTCTCTTGCCCTTTTTGCCGCCGGCGCTCTATCACCAGTTGTCGGAGCGAGGGTTGGGGGCTTTGGCGGAGCTCAGCCAAATGGAGCCGCTCGATCAGGAGCGGCTGCGCCAGGCAGTTCACAGTGTTGAACCCACAGTAGCTGCTCGGCGCTTGGCTTTGCTGGGATCCTTTGCTGTGGAGAAGCTGCCCCTGGAGTCGATGACCCTGCCAACTTTGCTGGTGGCGGGGGGGCGGGATCGCCTGTTGCCCTCGGTGCAGGAGGTGGGCTGGCTGGCGGAACGGCTGCCCCAGGCGCAGGTAGAAATCTCGCCCCAGAGCGGCCACGCTTGCCTGCTGGAGCGGCGGATGAACCTGCGGCGTTACCTGCTCAAGCCGGATGGCCTTTTTGCCCCTCTGCTGCTCAATTCTGCTTCGGCCCATTGAGCATGGACAGGGATCCCCACAGATCTTCTATCCGCTCTGGGCCGGAGCTCTCCTTCCCCTCTCGATCCAGCCAAAGGGCCCTCAAGCCTGCTGCTTTTGCCCCCTGGTAGTCTTCGCGGTGGCTGTCGCCGATGTGGCCAGCAGCTTCGGGGGGGATCCCGTGGGCTGCCAGGGCAGCTTGGAAGATGCGAGGATCGGGCTTGGCATAGCCCACTTGGGTGGAGAGGGTGAGGCTGGAAAAGTAGGGATCCAACTGCAACTGCTGTAGCACTCTGGGCAAGCGGCTGTCGAAGTTGGAGATCACCCCCAACCGGATCCCTTCCTGCTGCAGGGCCCGCAAAGCCGGCAGCGTCTCGGGATACAGCTCCCAGGGATCCGCCCCGGCAAAGTGCTCAAACAATTGGGCGAAAAAGTCTTCAAACCGGTGCTCTCCGAAGGCAGCCAGGGATCCCACCCGGGCAAAAGTCTCCCGCACCACCTGGCGCCACCAGGCCTGCTCCCAATCCGGCAAAGGGGATCCCGTCAACCCTGGGCAGGCCGGGGCTGGAGCCTGGGCAAAAACTTGGCCAAAAGCGCGATCCAAGGCCTGGGGATCCACCCTCACCCCATACTCCGCTGCCACCTGGCTGTAAACCTGGCCCACGCTGCCCCGCACCCGAAACAAAGTGCCCACAGCGTCGAAAAAGAGCACCCTCAGCTTCACGACTGCCCCTCGTAGCGGGCGTAGGCATCGACAATCCGCTGCACCAGAGGGTGGCGCACCACATCCCGCTGGTCGAAGTAGCAAAAGGCAACCCCCTCTACCCCTGTCAGAATACGCTCTGCCGCTGCCAGGCCGGACATGCGATGTTTGCCCAGATCCGTTTGGGTGAGATCCCCGGTAACCACCATACGCGACCGGAATCCCAGCCGCGTGAGGGCCATCTTCATCTGCTCAGGGGTGGTGTTCTGGGCTTCGTCCAAAATAATGAAGGCATTGCTCAAAGTGCGGCCTCGCATGTAGGCCAGCGGCGCCACTTCGATCACCCCCTGCTCCATCAACTGCGGCAGCTTGGCCGGGTCAATAAACTCGAATAGGGCATCGTAAAGGGGCCGCAGATAGGGATCCACCTTTTCCACCAGATCCCCCGGCAAAAACCCCAGTTTTTCTCCCGCCTCCACAGCCGGGCGAGTCAAGATCAAACGCTCGTACTCCCGGTTTTGTAGGGCAGCAATGGCCACAACGGCAGCCAGATAGGTTTTTCCTGTGCCCGCCGGCCCGATGCCAAAGCAGAGGTCGTGGGTGCGAATGGCTCGCACGTACTCCTGTTGGCGGGGCGTTTTCGGTCGGATAAGCTCCCCTTTGCGGGTGCGGGCCAAAATCCCTGCTTGTGCTTGCTGGTAGGCGGCAGCCTCTTGTCCGGAGAGGGCGCGAAAAGCTTGCTCTGCATCGATCACAGTGACGGGGTGCCCAGTTTGCCAAAGCGGCCTCAGCAATTCTAGCCATTGCCGCACCTGCTGCCGCTGTTGGGGAGTGCCTTTCAGGTACAGGTCTTGTCCGCGCAGCGTTACAGAAGCACCGCTGGAGCGACTGATCCACCTCAGGTTGGCCTCCTGAGTGCCCGCCAAAGACATGGCCTGTTGAGGATTGGACAGAGAGATGACTTCGAAATCAGAAGAGAGGGAAGTAGGGTTGTCGTGCATGCCGTGGGCGCCGGGCACCCTGGGAGACCTGTAGGGGTGATCTTACCAAAAACGCTTGTCAGGGCGCTCTGGGCTGTGGAAAGCCGCTGCAGAGTCCAGGGGTCGAGCGCAAGAGTGCTTAACAGGCGATTACACCATTAATGTGTTCCAAAATACAAGCTTCTGGAAGATCTGCAGCAAACCTGGATTTGGGTTCTGGCCTTCATTCGCAGCCGAGTCACAGGGAATTAACAACTCCCTAAGGTTCCCTAAAAAAGTATTGCAAAGGGCTATCTTTTCGGGAATAGCTTTTATTCATCAAGTAACGTTGATCTATCTGCTAAAGGAGCTTGAACTCCCAGTCGTCGGTCGGGCAAGAGCTTGAGGTTTTCAACTCCGTTGGTCATCGTGCATCTGACATTCTCCATCCAGCAGCAGGGATGTGGATGGGGGTCTCTTACAACCTTTCCCTAGACACATTTTTGGGATCCCTGCGGCTCCTCAATCTCTGGGGAGGGAGCCCATCCTTTCTGGAGTCATTTTGAAAAATCAGATGGAAACAGGAGAGATAGATGTTTACCCAATCTGCGTCTGATACTCTGGGGTTGGCACAACTGGATTTGGCGCAAATTCCGCGGCAGATCACCTGCGATGGCAGTGACTTGGATTGGAGCCAGGCCCTGGCCATCGAAGGGATCCAACCTGAAGAAGAAGCTTTACAGGCTTGGATGGCTTTCCGTGACCTGCGGGTGAACCAAGAGGCGGGCAACATTTTACGCTGGCAAGGGCGTCCGTTGCGGGCCAGCCGTATCCGCTTTTTCCCCAGGAATGTGGCTTGGCGCTATGGCTTCTCGTTTTCCACCAGCATCCGCTCGCCCCTTGGCAAAGGGATCCCGACCCCTGAGGAGTGGCGCTACCCAGGCCTCTGCCGCTACGGGATTGTGCTGTTTCAACCCAACGCCCAACTGGTGGCCCATCAGGTTTTCGAGTCCTCGCCAGAGCAGCCCCAAGAGGTGGATCTGGATCCCAACCTGGATATTGCCTTCAACATCAATGACGCCAAGGGCAGCTACGGCGACAACAGCGGCAGCTTCGATATTTACCTGCAGGTGGTGAGCTAGACTCACCCAACCCCAGGAGGGATCCCGGCTGATCGCGATAGCGGGACGGAGTCTTTGCAGGGCGGGTCAGGGGGCAGTTGCCGGGTGGGATCCCATCCCCTACAATGAGTGAACTGGTGGCTGGATCCCAGCCTGCTTGTTGCCCCTGCTAGCCCTGGAGAGGTGGCTGAGTGGTCGAAAGCGGCTTCCTGCTAAGAAGTTACGGGGCCCAAAAGCTCCGTCGAGGGTTCGAATCCCTCCCTCTCCGTTTCTGTAGTTGACCAAGAAAACTGGGTTGCAAGCCCCGTCCTACCGCTGCGCGGCAGCAAGCTGAACAGGGCGGCTTTGTGCTATGGTGCTGGTTGAACTCCGCCAACTTGAATATGGCGCAGTGTCAACAGGAAAAGTATCTGCGAGTTCATCCCAGTAGTTGGGGTCATGGCATCCCCCATCACTCGCAAGGGTGGTGTGGCCCAGGAAGTAGGGATCATCCTGCGACCTGGGAAAGAATCCTTACCCTTTAGGGCAGGGAGAATGTCAACCTCGGTTGCAATTTCACCCCCTTCTGAGCGTTTATGTGGCAGGCGTGGCTTCTGAGTCAGTGGGGGGTGGCACTCTGGCTCAACCTGGCTCTGGTGGTGCTGGGTCTGCTGAGCCCTCAGAAAGCTCTGACGCGAGCAGGGGTCATCCACGCGGGCCTTCTGGGCTTGCTGGTGTGGGGGGGGCTGGGCGGGCGGGGCTACGCGGTGGTAGCCGCCTATTTTTTAATAGGGACAGCCGTAACCAAGCTAGGGATCCGGCGCAAGCAGGCGCAGGGGATCGCCGAAAAGCGAGAGGGGGCGCGAGGGCCGGAGAACGTCTGGGGATCCGCTTTGACCGGGGCAGGATGTGCGCTAGGATACGCTTTCTTCCCGCATCCCCTGTGGTGGTTGGGATACAGCGCCAGCTTTGCAGCGAAATTGGCCGATACCGTCAGCAGCGAGGTGGGGAAAGCCTATGGCCGCAAGACCTTTTTGATCACCACCTTGCAGTCCGTGCCGGCGGGCACAGAAGGAGCCGTGAGCCTAGAGGGATCCCTGGCGGGAGTGGCAGCAGCGGCAGGGATGGCCGGGTTGGCCTGGGGGATTGGCGGGGAATGGGTAGGGGGAAGCCCATTTTGGCTGGGCATCTGCTGGCTGGCCGGGATCCTGGCCACCTTGGCAGAAAGCTGGATGGGAGTGGTGTTGCAACCCCGTTTGGCTTGGATGACCAACGAAGTCGTGAACGGCATTCAAACAACTTTGGCCGCTCTTCTGGCGGTAGGGCTGGGATCCCTTATGGGCATCGGATCCTAGAAACAACGGCGTTAGCGTTGCGGAGCAACAATACACGGGGCTGGAAGGCTTTTCAAGGACTCCGTCCCGCTGGCGCGAGCAGTAGCCCAGGCGTCTCACCCTAAACTGAAGCGAATATAAAGACAAAAAGGGGAGAAGCTCTCCCCTGTTGCTGGCCAGAACTTGACCGGGAACTGGCAAGACGCTCTCCTAGCGCAGGCCGCTGGGCTTATAGACCAGGAAGCTGAGCACTTGGCATTGCTTAATGTTGTCGAACCCCACCACGCGAATGAAACAGTTGGGGTAGGCGCTGCGGCAAGCCTGCACCTCACTGAGCACCTCCTGGGGAGAAGTGGCGCTGAACAGGGGCAGCTTCCACAGTGTCCAATAGCGAACCGTTGGTTCAGACGATTCGTTGAACTCTATGGCCGGGATGTAGCCCTGATCCAAGATGTACTGCACCTGCTTGATGATCTGCAGATCCGTCAGCGGCGGCAGATAGGAGAGGGTTTCGTAGCGGCGCTCTTTTGGTAAGGTTTGCATGATGGGTATCACTCCGTTTCGGGTCTAGGGTTTTGTGGGGGGGATCCCGCTTCCGGGTGGGTAAGAGGCAGGGATCCTGTCGCCGAGGTGATCCGTTCCAGATGATTGCGGCGGTGCTCCATGTTGGCTTGCTGGATGCCGGATTTGGCCATCTCCGGCAGGTAATCAACCACCTCCGCAGCAATGTGCTCGCGAACGGTCATGATGCGATAGGCCAACTCAGGACGCTCAGCCAGCAAAGCCCGCAGGTAGGCTTCTCCATCCTGAAGGTTTTGCCGAGCGGAGAACTGCTGTAGCCAAAGGGCCCTGGGGGGATCTGTTTCGCTCAGTTGGGCCAGCACCGTGCGCATCGCCTGATAAGTCAGGTAGCTGATCAAGGTCTTGGCGGTGTCTTTGGCGATCTGTTTCAGATCCATTGCCGATCCAGGGAGGGGGCCAGCAGGGCAAGAGAACCGTAGGGATCCCTTGCCCCCAGCAGATCTCTAGAGGGTGTCGACGGCCTTGAACTCGAACTTGATTTCCTTCCACAGCTCGCAGGCAGCCGCCAGCTCCGGCGACCACTTGGCCGCTTCCCGGATGATGTCGTTGCCTTCACGGGCCAGGTCTCGACCTTCGTTACGAGCTTGGATACAAGCCTCCAAGGCCACCCGGTTGGCGGTTGCGCCCGGCGCATTGCCCCAGGGGTGCCCCAAGGTTCCGCCGCCGAACTGCAGCACCGAGTCGTCGCCGAAGATTTCCACCAGTGCCGGCATGTGCCAAACGTGGATCCCGCCGGAAGCCACCGGCATCACCCCTGGCATGGAAGCCCAATCTTGGGTGAAGAAAATGCCGCGGGAGCGATCGGCCTCTACGTAGTTTTCCCGCATGAGATCCACAAAGCCCATCGTAATGGCGCGGTCGCCTTCCAGCTTGCCCACCACCGTACCGGAGTGCAGGTGGTCGCCACCGGACATGCGCAAACACTTGGCCAACACCCGGAAGTGGATGCCATGGTTCTTCTGCCGGTCGATCACCGCGTGCATTGCCCGGTGGATGTGCAGCAGAATGCCGTTATCCCGGCACCACTTGGCCAGGCTGGTGTTGGCAGTAAAGCCGGCTGTCAAGTAGTCGTGCATGATGATGGGAGCGCCCAACTCCTTGGCAAACTCGGCCCGCTTGAACATCTCTTCGCAGGTGGGCGCCGTCACGTTCAAATAGTGGCCCTTGATCTCGCCGGTTTCCGCTTGGGCCTTGTGGACAGCCTCCATCACGAACAAGTAGCGATCCCGCCAGCGCTGGAAGGGCTGGGAGTTAATGTTTTCGTCATCTTTGGTGAAGTCCAAGCCGCCCCGCAGAGCTTCATACACGGCCCGCCCGTAGTTTTTGGCAGAAAGGCCCAACTTGGGTTTGATGGTGCAGCCCAGCAGCGGACGGCCATACTTATTCAATTTGTCCCGCTCCACCTGAATGCCGTGGGGAGGGCCTTGGAAGGTTTTCAGGTAGGCCACCGGGATCCGCACATCTTCCAGCCGCAGCGCCTTTAGGGCCTTAAAGCCAAAAACGTTGCCCACAATCGAGGTGAGCATGTTGGTCACCGAGCCTTCCTCAAACAGATCCAGCGGATAGGCGACGAAGCAGAAGTACTGGTTGTCTTCGCCGGGAACCGGCTCGATGTCATAGCAGCGGCCCTTGTACCGATCCAAGTCGGTCAGCAAATCTGTCCATACCGTTGTCCAGGTGCCTGTCGAAGACTCAGCCGCCACAGCCGCCCCGGCCTCTTCGGGAGGAACACCCGGCTGAGGAGTAACCCGGAAACAGGCCAAGACGTCGGTATCCTTAGGCGTGTAGTCGGGAGTGTAATAGGTGAGTCGGTAATCCTTCACACCGGCTTGATAGCCGCTTTTGGATTGGGTTGCTGAATAGGCCACGTTGATCTCCCTCTGAACGAATCACAGAACCAGAAAATGCCATTCACGGATGCAACCAAGAGGAAAAAACCCAGGGCCAAAACTCAAGACCACCGAGTTTTCGTGAACGAACTCGCCCCACAACCGTGAGGCCAAAGTTGGGCCTTAAGACACTCTTCATCCCAGGGGATGGAAGCCCCAAACCCTTCTTTTCGAGTGCCTTCAATTGCTAGCTTGGACTCCCTGGACTTGCAAATCCAGTAGAAAGATTTTTATACAGTGCCTAAGCTAGAATCTCGGCAAACACAACTCTATATTGGTTTAATCCTAAGCTATCATCCGCAATAGTGGGCTGAACATTACTTTCTTTATGAGTTTGATTAGTTTGGTTAAAGTGAGTCCCGTTGCTGCCTGCCGAGAATACAGATTTCTTTGGCTTTCTTAATATCCTTCGGGTGGGATCCCCGGCCAAAACCAAAAGCTCCCTTCTTTGAGGGAGCAGAGCAAACCCACCCGCAGGGCCTGGACGGTCAAGAAACGGCTGCCAGGGTTGGCTGGGGTCTCTTGCTGATCACCTGGTCGATAAGGCCGTACTCTTTGGCTTGTTCTGGGGTCATGAAGTTGTCGCGGTCGGTATCTCGTTCGATGCGCTCTAGAGGTTGGCCGGTGTGGTAGGCCAGCAGGCTATTGAGGCTGTTTTTGATGAAGAGGATCTCTTTGGCCTGAATTTCAATATCGGTAGCTGGCCCCTGAGCTCCACCAAGGGGTTGGTGGATCATGATGCGGGCGTGGGGAAGGGCAATGCGCTTGCCTTTGGTGCCCCCTGCCAGCAGAAAAGCTCCCATGCTAGCAGCCAAACCAATGCAGATGGTGGAGACATCCGGCTGAATGTGCTGCATGGTGTCGTAAATGGCCATGCCGGCATAGACAGAGCCACCGGGGGAGTTGATGTAGAGGTAGATGTCTTTTTCGGGGTCTTCCGATTCCAAGTAGAGCATCTGGGCCACAATCAGGTTGGCAATGTCGTCGTCCACCTGGGTGCCCAAGAAAATGATCCGATCCCGCAAAAGACGCGAGTAGATGTCAAAGGCGCGCTCGCCTCGCGCAGATTGCTCAATAACGGTGGGAATCATGCCAGTCCAAGCGATGGGTCAGTCCTTACTAGTGTAGTCTAAGCCACTGGATGGATGCTTTGCTTAGGACGGCTCACCGGCCTTGCTCGGTACCGGGCTCGACGGGGTGTGAGTCTGCTAGAACAGCAGAGAGATGGGGTGGTTGTGGCGAGATCCCTCTTCTTCTGGGATGTGGAACGGGTCTGAGGTGTGGCTCTTTGTGATGTGGTGAGGCGAAGCCAAGATGGACGTGATCCCAGATGAACCGATTGTGATTGCCAGCCTGCTGAGCCTGGCTCTGTTGGGGATCTTGATCCTGAACTTGGCAGGGCGTGGGTCTGGGGATGCAGATTAAAAGGTTGACAAGCTTACTTATCCTTCTTTAGGATTAGGATCGCCTTGTCGGAGAGCGCCCCCATCGTCTAGAGGCCTAGGACACATCCCTTTCACGGATGCGACAGGGGTTCGAATCCCCTTGGGGGTATTGGGTCAGAGTTATAAGATAAAGCCGTCAACAGGGGATCCCTGGCAGCGGTGACACCTTACTCAGACTTTACTCAGAGAGGCTTTGCCGCCACAAACCACTCCAGATACAAGCTGGGAGAGCGGGTCATCTGGGATCCCCATACAAGCGGCATGGGCAGCCAGCCAACTGCCACTCCGTCGAGGGGGATCCCTATTCCACCCTTACTCCTCAACAGGGGAAAAATCTCCAAAGCAGCGGCCTAGAAGGTTAGGCTTAGTTGTCCAATCGGCTACGGCTTGGGTTTGAGCAGACCTAGGGCCTGCCAGGATCAGGTGCTGGCCACCAGAGCTTCAGCCGGCGTGGCGGCGACCAACAGCTCATCTTTGATAAGCTCTGCCAGCTCTTGCAGTTGGCGAATTGCCTCTGCTCCTTCCAATTTCATGAGCTCTCGGTCATCCCGCATTTCTGTCCAGCTAATGGAGCATTCAGAAACCAAAAAGCGAATCAGGTGCCCCTCTCGTAAGCTGACCATAAACGAAGCGCTCTCGAATGACGTACCACAGGTGTAGCAAGAAGCTGGGTAGCCCCGCTTCTCCAAAACGATGGCCAGGGCCTGCAAACTCATCACCAGATCTTGAACATAGCTGCGGTATTGTTCCGCCAACCGTGTGAACATCACACTCCTCCCTAATGGATTGGCCTCTGTGGGGCTCCGCCTAGCTGCAAATGACCTAACTAGTAATTTATGCTTAAGGCTAGGTTTACATCTATCATAACAATCGACAATCCCTCAAGGAAGTGATTAAGGCCACAGAGTAGGCAAGGTCTACCTCAGTGAAATGTAGTATCCAACACTTCTCTTAACAAAGACGTCAAAGTTTACTCCGAGTCAACACTCTTATCGACTGGGATCCTCACTCAGTGCTCGCCCAGTCTTTTCTCAAAATGGCTCAGCGGCTGCTCGCGTCATCAGGACAGAGGGCGGAAAGTTGCCTCAAAGCTTTCTCCTGCAAGGGTTTCAACCATCGAGAAGCGGGACGTAGTCTTTTGACAAGAGGCCAGCGCGTTAGAGTGTCCAGTGGGCTAAGGCTTGCAGACGAATGGGGATTAAAGTAGGTTCCCACCCGGTTATGCTGAGAAAACTCTCGGCATGGACAATTGAGAACGAACGGCTCGATGCTGACACCTGTTGATCTGGAGAAACGAGTGGCTTATTTTCAGAGTCCCCAAGCCATTCGGGATCGCTGTCAGTTGCTATTGGAAAGGGTTTTGGCCGATGAATCAGAGCACTTTCGCCTCGACCTGAATCGGATGGGATCCGTAGCCGACTATGTGATCACCACAATGCGGGCCCATTATCCCAACGGGGAAATTCCCTTCCACAGCCGCTGGCAACATTTTCAGGTGGGATCCGGGGAGCGCCTAGCCCGTTTGGAAAATCGACTTAAAGACATGGATCCGCTGGAGCGGCTGCGATGCAAGTGGGATCTGGCCATCGTCAGCGTGTTGCTGGACGCAGGCGCAGGCTCTGCCTGGAAGTACTGGGATCCAGAAAGTCAGACGGTGGTGGGTCGTTCCGAAGGTTTGGCCTTGGCCAGTTTCGACTGGTTCTGGCAAGGTGGGTTTTCCAGCGATCCCCAGCAGCCTCTGCAGGTGGATGCGGCGGGCCTGGAGCGGATCACCTTGGCGGATTTGGCAGCAGCTTTCCAGGTGGGGCCGGAAAATCCTTTACTGGGACTGGAGGGGCGCTGGCAACTGCTGCAAAGGTTGGCACAAACTTTGCGGGCTCAACCTCAATACTTTGGATCTGGTCACAATCTTCCTCGTCCAGGCCGGTTGTGGGACGCCATCCAGCCTGAGGATCCCAGCGGTGGGATCGAGGCAGCACAGGTCTTACAGGCGGTTCAGAGGGGGTTTAGCTCCATTTGGCCTGGGCGAGTCTCGCTGGCCGGGATCCCTCTGGGGGATGTCTGGCCCTATCCCCACCTGCCCCAAACGGAGCCGGGGAGCCATTGGGTGCCTTTTCACAAGTTGTCCCAATGGATGACCTATTCCCTGCTGGAGCCGTTGCAGCAGGAGGGGATCCCAATCGGGGGTTTGGATGAGCTGACGGGTTTGGCGGAGTATCGCAACGGGGGGCTGTTTGTGGATTTGGGGGTGATCCAGCTCAAGCAGCCGGAGATTGGGCAGCAACCGCATCCCCCAGATTCGACGGTGATTGTGGAGTGGCGGGCCCTGACGGTGATTTTGCTGGATCAAGTTGCCTCCTTAATCCGGGAAAGACTGGGTTGCTCTGCCCAAGAGTTGCCCCTGGTGAAGATACTGCAAGGGGGAACCTGGACGGCAGGACGGCAAATAGCGGCCCAGCTTAGGCCAGATGCTTCTCCTCCCATCCAACTGCTCAGCGATGGCACGGTTTTTTAGGGATCCCCTTTCGAGATTCTTAAGAAGTTCTGTAATAATCTCAGGGCCAAATCAGGACGGGATCCCCAGTGCAGATGCAGGTACGAAGCGTGAAGGCGCTCGGTGGCCCATCCTTCCTGTTGAAGCTGGGCGGGGGATCCCCAGCCATAGATTGGGCTTGGGGAGATGGGGGTGCTGCGGGAGCGGTGAAATTCATGCCCGCGCAGGCGATCCCCGGCTGGGGCCAGCAGGGTTGGGCGCAAAACCGCAGCTTCGCGGTAGCCCAAACACAGCCGGTCGGCCATGTCTACCTGGATGGGTAATAGCCCGGCCATCGGGTAGGTCTTTCCCTGAAAATCGGTGAGGGATTGGCCCAGCACCATCAGTCCGCCACACTCGGCATAGAGGGGTGGGTGGGCGGGCGGGAGCGGGCGTTGGTTAATGCTCTCAGATAGAGGTGCTGCAAACAATTCCGGGAACCCTCCCCCCAGCAGCACGCCATCGCAGGGATCCGGCGGCCATAGTCCCACCTGGAGGGGGGAATACTCCAGCAGCTCGGCCCCACAGGCCCGCAACAGATCCAAGTTGTCGGCGTAGTAGAAGTTAAAGGCAGCATCTCGGGCCACCGCCACCCGTACCTGTTCGCAGCAGCGGGACGGCCACAGCTCTCCCACCGCCGGAGGAAGCGTCCGAATCAGGGGCAATAGGCCATCCCAATTGACGTGTTGCTCCGCCAGCTCGGCCCAGGCAGCTTGCCAGTGGGGGAAGTGATCCAGTTCTGAGACAGGCACCAACCCCAGGTGTCGGCTGGGCAACCGCAAATCCTCCCGCCGGGGAAACTGGCCCAAGACCGGGATCCCCACTGCAGCCGCCGCCTGCTGCAAGATTTGTCCATGCCGCTCCGAGGCCACCCGGTTGAAGATCACCCCGGCAATGGAGAGGCGGGGATCCCAGCGGCTCAAGCCGTAGAGCAAAGCGGCCACCGTCGTTCCCATGCCACTGCCATCGATCACCAGCACCACAGGGATCCCGAGCAGGCGGGCCACATGGGCGCTGCTGGCAAAAAAAGGCTCCGTTCCGCCCTCGGGGAGGGGCAGGGATCCCGGCGCTCGTCCATCGAAGAGGCCCATTACCCCCTCCACAATGGCTCCATCCTTGCCCTGGCAATGGTGGCGAAAGCAGCGCTGCACAAAGTCCTCGTCGGTCAAGAAGGGATCCAAATTGCGACAGGGGATCCCGCTCACCGCTGTGTGAAACAGAGGATCGATGTAATCCGGCCCCACCTTGAACGGTTGGATGCGCAGGCCCCGCCGTCTCAGAGCGGCCAACAGAGCCAGAGTGATGGTGGTTTTGCCGCTGCCGCTTGCCGCTGCCGCCAGCAGAATGGCCATCTTTCCTGCCCAAGGGTTAGAACTCGATGCCGATTTGCGCCTTGATCCCCTGGTCGCGGAAGGGATGCTTGACCAAAGTCATCTCCGTCACCAGATCGGCTCGGTCGATCAACGCTGCCGGCGCGCCCCGCCCCGTCAAGATCAGGTGAACCCGCTCCGGTTTCTCCGCTAGCCCGGCCAACACCCTGTCCGGCGAGAGATATCCCAACTTGAGGGCGACATTGATCTCATCCAGAAGCACCAACTGAAACTCCCCGCTGGTGAACAGCTCCCGCCCCTTTTCCCAGGCCGCCTGTGCATGGGCGATGTCTCGCTCCCGATCCTGGGTTTCCCAGGTAAAGCCCTCTCCCATGGCGTAAAAAGCTATTTTCCCCAGGCCCAGCTCTGGATGCTCGGCCAATTTCCGCAATAGCTTGGCTTCTCCTGGATCCCAGGCCCCCTTGATAAATTGCACCACCCCCACCGACAATCCCTGGCCGAGGGCGCGGAAGATCATGCCAAAGGCAGCCGTGGTCTTTCCCTTGCCCTGCCCCGTGTGCACGATGATCAAGCCCTTGTCATCTCGCATGCCCGACAGACGCTGCCGCTGGATCTGCTGGCGTTTTTGCATTCTTTGGCGATGCCGCCAGTTTGGGTCGGCCTCTGTGCCCGGTGAGCTATCGCAAGCAGCCTCAAGTTCTGTTGTCGAGGGGGGCAGGGGCTGGGATCCCGAAGCCGGTGCAGGCCAGCCAGACAGGGCGGGTTGGGCCATAATCATAAAAAAAATTGAGATTCGCCACACAAGCTGAGGGGAAGGTGCTGTGCCTACGGCAGGGGAACTGCACCGCTGACGCGACTGTTAGGGCAAACTCAAGTTCCCCCACAGCAGACCGCCCCCATCCTAATCCCTCATCTGGTTGCATTGGCTGGGATCATGAGAGAACCGGCTGCTGCTTTCCGAGATAGCCTGCTAATGTACTGCTTCATCTGGGCAGTGCTGGCAATAGGGTGTTTTCAAGTCTTGCCCCGCATCCAAGTCGTATCTGCCGCCGAGTTGCAACCGTGGCTAGCGCCCAGCTACTTTGCAGGTCTGGGGGGATCCCTATTGGCAGCCTTGGGATCCCTGTTGGCCATCTCAGCCGAAACGACGCCAAATCCTGCCGACAAAAAGCATCTGCACCGCTTGGCTTGGGGATTGGGGACAGTTGGCTTTCTCGGCGTTCTCTCCCCCCTGGGCTTGGCCGGCGCATTCTTTCTCAAAGCCGCTCAGGGGACAGACTGGTGGCAGGGTCTGTTTGGCTGAGGCCGCCCACAGCTCATTTTTTTGACAAATGGATCAAGGTTGGGGGTACTATAGGGACAAGTTCCGTTCTTTATCCAGAGCAGACTGAGGGATCAGGCCCAATGAAGCTGCGGCAACCCGGCGGAAGCCTCCGCTACGGTGCCAATTCCTGCGGTTAGTCAGTAACCGAAAGATAAAGGCAATAAAGTTTTCTCTAGAGGATAGCCCTCTTTGCTGAGGGAATTTATCTGGCGACTTTATCCTTTAGCGGCTCCCATAGCTCTGGTCGCGGCAGTGGGGCAAGGCTTTCGCGAGGGCGCTGGTCGCGTCAGCGGTTTGGGTCACCTGCTGTTTGCTGGGCCTTTTCCCTGGCTGGGTTGGGGCTGGTTGCGTTGGCGATGGGGAGCACCTAGAGATCCCTGGCCGACTCTCTCTCCCACGGATGATGAACGAGCGGGTGAGCCTTGTTTTTTGTTCAGGTTCTCAGTTCTAGCTTTTAAGGAGAAGGTTCGTTGTCCAAGTCGTTTTTGTTTTCCTCGGAGTCGGTGACGGAGGGGCACCCCGACAAAATCTGCGATCAGATCTCCGATGCCATCGTGGATGCCCTCTTGACGGCGGATCCCCTCAGTCGGGTGGCCGCCGAGGTGGTGGTCAATACGGGCCTGGTTCTGTTGACCGGGGAGATTACCTCACAAGCGCAGGTCAACTTCACCCGTCTGGTGCGGGACAAAGTGGCCGAAATTGGCTATACCGATGCCAAGAATGGGTTTTGTGCAGAAAGCTGCGCGGTGTTGGTGGCTTTCGATGAGCAATCTCCCGATATTGCCCAAGGGGTGAACATGGCCCTGGAAAGTCGCGGCTCCCAGGAAGATCAATTCGACTTGGTCGGGGCCGGGGATCAGGGGTTGATGTTTGGCTTTGCCTGCGATGAAACTCCCGAGTTGATGCCCTTGCCCATTAGCTTGGCCCACCGCCTCAGCCGCCAGTTGGCCACGGTTCGCAAAAACGGCACCCTGCCCTATCTGCGCCCGGATGGCAAAACGCAGGT
This sequence comes from Thermostichus sp. MS-CIW-25, assembly GCF_054060015.1. Taxonomy (NCBI): domain Bacteria; kingdom Bacillati; phylum Cyanobacteriota; class Cyanophyceae; order Thermostichales; family Thermostichaceae; genus Thermostichus; species Thermostichus sp. MS-CIW-25. The sequence continues at coordinate 53,899 of NZ_JBSSCS010000012.1, read as the reverse complement.
GACTGTGGCCTATGAGGAAGGTCGCCCGGTGGGCATTCACACCCTGCTCATCTCCACCCAGCACACACCCACGATTGGCGCCATTACGGAAGAGGCGGCGGTGCAAGAGCGGATCCGCGCCGATCTCTGGGAGGCAGTGGTCACGCCGGTGTTTGCCGAGCTGCCCATCAAGCCGGATAGCCACACCCGCTTCCTCACCAATCCCACCGGCAAGTTTGTCATCGGCGGCCCTCAGGGAGATGCGGGCCTGACCGGACGCAAGATCATCGTCGATACCTACGGCGGTTATTCTCGCCATGGGGGCGGGGCCTTCTCCGGCAAGGATCCCACCAAGGTGGATCGCAGCGCTGCCTATGCGGCTCGTTACGTGGCCAAGAACATCGTGGCGGCTGGCTTGGCGCAGAAGTGTGAAGTGCAGGTGAGCTACGCCATCGGGGTAGCCCGCCCCATCAACATTTTGGTGGAAACCTTCGGCACAGGGCGCATCCCTGACGAGGAGCTGTTGCGGCTGGTGCAGCGCCACTTCGATCTGAGGCCGGCAGCCATTTTGGCTCAGTTCCAACTGCGGGAGTTGCCTCGCCAACGGGGAGGGCGCTTCTACCAAGACGTAGCGGTCTATGGGCACTTTGGGCAAACCCATCTGGATCTGCCCTGGGAGCGCACCGACAAAGCTGCTCTGCTGCGGGAGGAGGCTCTTGCCAAGGCGACTGCCCTCTTGGCCTAAGAGGGGATCACTAAGACGGCCTGCTGCCTCAATGCTTGCCCTGGTGCAGTTGCTTAACCAGGTGGGGTAGCTCCGGCAGGATCAGGCTGCGCATAGCCAGTTGCACGGCTGCTGGGGAGCCAGGCATGGAAAAGATCAAGCACTTTCCGTGGATCCCGGCGATGGCCCGAGAGGCGATGGCCCGACTGCCAATCTGGGCATAGCTGAGCTGGCGGAAGATCTCCCCAAAGCCGGGCAAGGTCTTTTCCAGGAGAGCCTCGATGGCGTCGTAAGTGGTGTCGCGGGGGGCGATGCCTGTGCCGCCATTCAACAAGATCACCGGCAGGGATCCGGCCCAATCCTGAACCTGCTCTCGAATGAGCTGCGGTTCATCTCGGAGAATGCAATATCTCTCCACCCGGTGGCCGGACTCCTGGAGGGCTGTGCAGATGAACTGGCCGCTGTGATCGGTTTCAGGGGTGCGTGTGTCGCTGACGGTGATCACCCCACAGGGCAAGGAGGCAATGTGCTCTGCACCGCTGTCGCGATCAAGGGGAAAGGTCATGGCGGGGATCCCTGAGGAAAGAGAGTGGCAAGCCCATCAAGACTGTCCCTGAGGGGGCTCGGCAGGAGTTGGAGGGTCAACGACCGTCTGCTGGAGCTCTAGGATCCCTGAGGACTCTGCCCCACCAGCACGGGCGAGTTGGGGAGGAGGGGACTGGGCAAGCAGGCGGCGCAGCTTGGGGGGAAGCTCCTGCAACTGCTCCAACAACAAGTTTAGAGATATGGCCGGTTCTCTGGAAAACAGGGATCCTGCGAGGAGTACCGGCGGCAGAGGAGAACAGGCAAAGGCAGCCGCAGCCAAAGAGCGGATCCGCTCCTGCTGCTCCTGCCAAAGGAACTGGCCGATTTCTGGGGGAAAGGTAAGATGAGGAGAGCCGCGACGCTGCCAAAGGCGGAGAAGCTGCTCCACAGAGGCGGCCTTGTACCGCCCCTGGTAGAGGGCTTCTAGCAAGGCTGCCGGGATCCAAAGATCCGGGAACAACTGGCTCCAGCGCTCCACCCAAACCTGGCTGGGTTGACCTTCCAGCTCAAACCCATAGTGCTCCAGAAAGGTGGCAGGATCCATCAGCCCATGGCAGCCCAAGGAAACTCAACCCAAGCTAGTCCAGATCCGCCGAGACAAAGGGGAGATAAAGCCTTTCTCCCTGGATCTCGCAAGACAGCTCTCGTCCAAGAATACCCCTATTTGCCTTTCATGAAGGCTCTGTGAAGAGGCTATAAAGCTGCAAAGCTGCGGTACGCTTAAAGACTCAGTGGCTGAGCCGAATTTTGCCGCAGCCGATCCTCCAACCACCAACGGCTGTAGGGCAGGCCATGGCTTTGCAAGGTGTAGAAGGCGTAGCTGCGGCGGCTCGGGTCGGCGGATCCCCCCCAGCGGGCCAACACCGGATAGGTAAGAGGAAACCAGCGATCACTTTGGCCGGGATCGAACGCTGGCGAGCCTCCATAGCCAAACTCAGAAAAGACGGTGTACTGATAGAAGATCAGATCCCGGTGCATCTGCAGCCGTAGCCGCTGCAGTAAGGCATAGCCCCCCGCTCCTAACCCCGCCAAGAAGCCGGCAGTGAGGGCCACCATTGCTACGGGACGAAGGGGAAAGCGGCGGGACGAGGGCGCAGCAGGAGGGGTAGCTGGATTCATAAAACCCAATCCAAATCAAAGCAGGCGCCCCCACTCTACTCGATACTCGACTGTGTTGGAAGACAGAGGGAATGCCCACAGCCGTTTCCAGCCGGCTTGAGACGCCGGCCCTCTGCGCCACCCAAGGTCATCAGTCTTACCCCTGCCTGAGAGGGATCCCGGCCAGCCATTTCTTGGAAAGGCTCTGCTGTATTGCTTTATCGTTGTTTCAAACAAGATTAAGACACTTTGCCGCCGACTCCTACCCCCACGATAAGAGGGGCGGCTGCGCCGCTCTTCTAAAACCCTTGCCTTTAACCATTCCTGCAGTGCATCCCCCGATTTCTTGGAGGCCTGAGTTGCCAGCACCCTTTCAGGATAGGCTCTCCCTTAGCCGGCGGTTGCCATGGCCTTCAACCCCTTCAAAATCAGGTAGTCCAGAATACTGGTGTTCTCCTCGCCGCGATAATTAAAATTGGAGCGCACCAGCCACAGCCCCTTCTGAGTGCGGCAACAGAGGTTCAGCAGCGTGCGGGCCAAAATCTGTTGACGCGCCTGTAAATCCCGCGCCGCATCGAAAACCTCCCCGTCCCATTCCGGCGTCAGCACACGGCTGTTGTAGAGCACATGCCAGAGGGAGCGGGACCAGCTGGGGTTGGTGATATCAAACCAAAATTGGTAATCCGCCTCCAAACCCCGAGTGATGTAGGCCCCCGGAGTTGCAACTACCAAGTAACGGGAATAGTCGGGCTCGAAGCGGCTGCTGCTGGGGGTCTGTCCCGAGCGGATCATGGCCAAAAAGGCGGGATCCCCTTCGGCGGGGAAGGCCTGGCGAAACCGCCGTGCCGCTTCCATCAACACGCGCAGCAGCTCTTGATCCTGAGGGGAAGCAATCACCGAGGCCAAGTGATCGGCAAAAAACTGCTGGAAGAAAGCGGCCAATGAAGGGCCGGGACGATAGCCGCGCAGCCAATCGAACAGTCGCTGGTAGCGCTCCAGGTTGGCAAACCCCACCCGCTCCGGCTGCCGTACTGCTGTTCGGGGACGCAGAGAACGCCCCACCGGATCCCAGGTATCTTCGGCCAACAGAGCCGCCCGGATGGGATCCAGCCCCAGCACCCAGCTCAACATCAGCCGCCAAGCCGGCAAAGTGGGAAAAGCGCCCCACTCAGGGTGAGCCAATTCTGCTGCCGTCAGCACCGCCCGCACCAAAGGATAGCGGATCAAGGCCGGGAAGGGGGCAATCGACAAAACCGGCACTTCCGACAACTGCTCCTGCAAGCTCAGGCTCACCCCCACATCCATACGGGGCAGCAAAACAGCAATGCGATGGGCCGGGATCCCGGCCCCCAAAAGCCGGCGAATTTGAGCAACCATCACCTCCACTGCCGCAAACTGGGTCTCTTCCTCCAGCGTTTGCACCAGCGGCAGTCCTCCCCCCTGCGGCTCGGGCAGCGGATGAGAAAACTGGGGATCCAACACCCGCGCAATCTGCACCCCTAAGCGGATCATGCCTGCTGAAGCGCGATGGCTCCCCTCCAGAAACCGAACCTGCGTTTTTGCCATCAAGAAGTCAGCTACTGCCTCTGGGATCCCGGTCAAAGAGACCCCGCCGCCGAGGGTGTAGCTGAAAAATTGACTTTGCAGATGGGATTGCCCCTGCCGGTAAAACTCCAGCGCCACGGCACAACTGTCTTCCGCCTGATCCACAATCAGGTGATCCCACTCTTGCCAAAACTCCGCCAGCGGCAGGATGTGCTCGCCAAACAGCCGAATTTGCAGGCCAAAATCCAGGGATCCCAACCGAAGCGCTGCCTCCCACAGCCGCCCCACACAGCAGCCCATTGCCTGTAAGGCCTCTGCCCGCCGTGGATCCGCCTCTTCCGGCCAAGCCCGGGCCAGCCGGGATCCCACCACTTCTGCCGACAAACCCGAAGCCCCCGCAATGTAAGCAGCACTGCTGATCTGATCCCAGATCTGGAACTCCTTGAGCCCGACGCCGGCAAAGGCTTCCCCATGCCGAGGGCACAAAGCGCAAGCTCGTTCGCAGAGAAATTGAGTGAGATCTTTGGCCAAGGGGATCGGCTCAAACTGAGGAGGCAACTGAGGAAGGCGGGCACACACCTGCGGCCAATGATCGGCCAGAGAGCGCCCAACCCGCTGCAAGAACGTCTCGATCCGCCACGGCCCCACCAAGCCCGAACTGGACTGCTGCAAGCGCCGCAACACCTCATCCGCTTGCCGTTGACTCCGCACCAAAAACAAGACCCGGCCCGGATCGGATCCCGCCTGCAACAAACTTCGATAGTGATCCACACAGGCCTGAGTCAGCCCACTGCCTGCCCAGCCCATCACGCTTTTGAAGGGAGAGGGTTCCCCCCGCCGATGGCTCTTTTGTTCCACCTGAGCTGCTCTTGCCATTGCTGGCCTCCCCCAACCCACCCATTTTCTCGGCAAAAGTCTGGACAAACGGGCCTTCGCTTCATTATGATTGGTTTTCGTTGCCAACCAAGCCCATCCGCTTTGGCGAACCGGCGTGCTGCTACCCCAGATACTGCCTCTTCGCAGGCAAGTCTGAGCAGCTCTCAGCAAAAGCAGTTTGGCATGTAACTCGAGGGTGAACTAAGCAAAAAGTCCAGCATTGATGGCGCTGGCTTTGAGCTGCAGGGATCCAAGCCTTTCCCTGCCTTGCTTACTCGCCTGAACGGTCAGGCTCAGGTTTGCTCTGAGCTCCCTCCTGCCACGCTGTTGCTGTACGTCTATGCATCTGGCTGACTGAGCCATTGGCCTACGGCCCGCTTTGCGCATGGCTGGCTGGTTGTTGGGGTGAGCCAGCTCTGAGTTGATGAAAACGAGTCGTGCAGGCTCGATTGGAGGTTCTCGTGGCACTTGGCATCCTTGGAAGAAAAGTCGGCATGACCCAGATCTTCTCTCCAGAAGGGCTGGCCATTCCGGTCACTGTCGTACAGGCAGGGCCTTGCACCGTGACCCAGATCAAAACTCAAGCCACAGATGGCTACAACGCCATTCAGTTGGGCTACTTGCCCACCGCTGAAAAACATCTCACGCGGGCGCAGCGGGGTCACCTCAGCAAAGCGGGGGTGACGGAGCTGCTTCGCCACCTGCGGGAGTTTCGCGTTGACCAGCCGGAAGCTTACCAATTGGGGCAGAAAATTACCGTTGAGATGTTCTCCCCTGGCCAATTGGTGGATGTGGCAGGTACCTCCATCGGGCGAGGGTTTGCCGGCTATCAAAAGCGCCACCACTTCGGTCGTGGCCCCATGTCCCACGGCTCCAAAAACCACCGCCGACCGGGCTCCATTGGCGCCGGTACAACCCCAGGCCGCGTGTTTCCGGGGATGCGCATGGCGGGGCGGTTGGGAGGTGGCCGAGTCACCACCCGCAAATTGCAGTTGGTGCAGGTGGATCCAGAGCGGGATCTGTTGGTGATTAAGGGCTGCGTGCCCGGCGTAGAAGGAGGGCTGCTGGAGATCACCCCTGCCAAGCAGGTGGGCAACAAGCGTTAGGGGAGGGATCCCTGGGTGAAACCAAGGTTGACCGGCATCCGCAAAGACGAGGGAACCATGGCAAGTTGTGTGGTGAAAAATTGGCAAGGGGAAACGGTGGGCAGCGCGGAGCTGAGCCTTAAAGTTGCTCGTCCCGAAACAGCCGCCCACATCCTCTATCTGGCACTGCGCCGGCAGATGACCAATGCTCGTCAGGGCAACGCCCACACCAAGACCCGAGCTGAGGTGCGCGGCGGCGGTCGCAAGCCTTGGAAGCAGAAAGGCACCGGTCGGGCCCGTGCCGGCTCCATCCGCTCCCCACTTTGGCGCAAAGGGGGGGTGATCTTCGGCCCCCGCAAGCGGGAATACAACCTGGCCATGAACCGCAAAGAACGGCAACTGGCCCTGCGCACCGCTCTGCAAAGTCGGGTGGAAGACCTGATCGTCGTGGAGGATTTCCAGGAGCAGCTCAACCCGCCCAAAACCCGTGCTGTGGCCCAGGCTTTGCTGCGCTGGGGGGTGATGGAAGATCAATCGGCTCTGCTCATCGTTGCCGAACGCTCGGAAGCCGTAGAGCGGGCCGTGCGCAACATCGCCCGCGTTAAGCTGATCGGCCTGGATCAGATCAACGTTTTCGATCTGCTCAACGTCGATTGGGTGCTGATCACCGTTTCTGCCCTAGAGCAGCTCAAGGCCCGTTGGGGATCCGACGCTGCGCCGGCAGTTCTGGAGAGGCCCTCTGAGGATGCACCTCAGGCCGACATAGCCGAAGATCAGGCCCTGCCCGGAGATGGGCCGGAAGATCAGGCCGTTCCAGAAAGCGAACACGAGGAAGCAGAGCAAACCCCAGCCCAACCTGAGGCCCAGGAAAACCAAGCTGCCCTCCAAGGACGTCCAGCAGATCCGCAGGGGCCAGAAGAGCAAACCGAAGAGCCCCAAGATCAAGCAGAAGAACTGGCTCAAGGAGTAGAGCCGTCAACGGTAGAAGAGGCCGAAGCAGCCCCAGCAGAGGAGGAAAGCGATGACTGAGAGCAAGCGGATCCTGGCCGACGTCCTGTTGCGCCCCGTCATCACCGAAAAGGCAACCGCCTTGATGGAGCAGCGCAAATATGTCTTTGAAGTGCTGCCCACCGCCACCAAGCCGCTCATCCGAGCTGCCGTCGAAGAAATGTTCCGCGTGCGAGTTACTTCCGTCAACACCCTGAAGCTCCCGCGCAAGCAACGGCGGGTGGGCCGCTTTGTGGGCTACCGCACCCGTCCCAAGCGAGCCATCGTGACCTTGGCGGAGGGAGATTCCATCACCCTCTTCCCGGACACCTAACCCCCCTTTTTGAGTTGTTGTCATCCCATCCCCCACCCCTACCCGAGCCATGGGCATTCGTACTCTCCGACCTTACACCCCCAGCACCCGTCACATGACGGTCTCTGACTTCGAGGAGCTGTCCCGTGACGAGAACGGCAAGCGGCCCAGACCGGAAAAGTCGCTGCTGCAATTTATTCACCGCAAGAAAGGGCGCAACAACCGTGGCGTCATCACCTGCCGGCACCGCGGTGGTGGCCACAAGCGGCTTTACCGCATCATCGACTTCCGTCGCGACAAGCGGGGGATCCCGGGGACCGTCAAAACTGTGGAGTACGATCCCAACCGTAGCGCCCACATCTGCCTGGTGGAATACGAAGACGGCGAGAAACGCTACATCCTCGCTCCCCGCAACCTACAGGTGGGAGCCACCATCATGGCCGGGCCAGAGGCCCCCTTTGAGATCGGCAATGCCATGCCCCTGGAGCGGATCCCCTTGGGAACGGTGGTTCACAATGTGGAGCTGTATCCCGGTCGCGGCGGGCAGATGGTTCGCGCTGCCGGGGCTGGCGCTCAAGTGGTGGCCAGAGAAGGCAAATATGTCTCCCTCAAGCTGCCCTCCGGCGAAGTCCGCATGATCCGCGGCGAGTGCTACGCCACCATCGGCCAACTGGGCAACGTTGACCACAACAACATCAGCCTGGGCAAGGCGGGTCGTAGCCGTTGGTTGGGGCGCCGTCCCAAGGTGCGTGGCTCGGTGATGAACCCTGTGGATCATCCCCATGGCGGCGGGGAAGGGCGAGCCCCCATAGGCCGCAGTACCCCTGTCACCCCTTGGGGCAAGCCCACCCTGGGGTACAAGACCCGCAAACGCAACAAGCCCAGCAACAAATTCATCGTGCGCGGTCGCCGTCGCGGGGGCCGCCGGGACAAGGGCGGAAGGGCTGCCCAATAGCCGTCTGGCCATGCGCTTCCTGAAGCTTCTTCGATGGTCATTGCTTGTCAAACAGTTGAGGTTCTTATGGGACGTTCGCTGAAAAAAGGCCCCTTTGTGGATGCCAAGCTGCTTCTCAAGGTGGAGAAGATGAACGAGCGCAACGAGAAGCACATGATCAAGACCTGGTCGCGGGCCAGCACCATCTTGCCGGTCATGATCGGCCACACCATCGCCGTTCACAACGGCAAGCAACATGTGCCCATCTACATCACTGACCAGATGGTGGGTCACAAGCTGGGGGAATTTGTCCCCACCCGTACCTTCCGTGGCCACGCGGGGAGCGACAAAAAAGCCGCTCGCCGTTGAGAGGAATAACGAACAGGAAAGTATCGAGTAGGCAAGGAGAGGGCCATGGCCGATTCATCCCCTGAGGTTAAAGCGGTAGCCCGCTATATCCGCATGTCCCCCTTTAAAGTGCGGCGGGTGTTGGATCAGATCCGCGGGCGCACCTATGCCGATGCCCTGATTCTTTTGGAGTTCATGCCCTACGCTGCCTGTGAGCCGGTTCGTAAGGTGCTGCGCTCGGCGGTGGCCAACGCAGAGCACAACAACGGCTTGGATCCCCGGGATCTAGTGATCAGCCAGGCCTATGCTGATCAGGGGCCCGTCCTGAAACGGTTTCGCCCCCGCGCCCAAGGGCGGGCCTACCCCATTCGCAAGCGCACCTGTCACATCACCATCGCCGTCCGGCCCATAGGAGCTGAAGTGGTGACAGCTTCCTAACCTTCCGTATTCCCAGACCTCTACCCCTTAACCACCATGGGACAGAAGATCCACCCCACCGGTTTCCGCCTCGGCGTGATTAAAGAACATCGCAGCCGCTGGTTTGCCGATCCAGCCCGCTATCCAGCCCTGTTACAGGAGGATGATCAGATTCGCACCTACCTGACCCAGCAATTGAGCAGTGCTGGCTTGGCCGATATCCAAATTGAACGCAAAGCAGATCAAATTGACCTAGAGATCCGCGCTGCTCGCCCTGGGGTAGTTGTGGGTCGGGGCGGATCCGGCCTAGAGACTTTGCGCCAAGGTCTACAGAAAGAGCTGTCCGCGCTAGCGGGACAAAGCCCTGGTTCACGAGGTGGCGGCGAACGAACCATTCGCATCAATGTAGTAGAGGTCACCCGTGCCGACGCCGAAGCGACCTTGCTGGCGGAAAATATCGCCCAACAGTTGGAACGGCGGATTGCTTTTCGCCGCATCGTGCGCCAGGTAATCCAACGGGCCCAGCGGGCAGGCGTACAAGGGATCAAAATCCAAATTGCCGGGCGTCTCAACGGGGCCGAGATTGCCCGCACCGAATGGACGCGGGAGGGGCGGATCCCTTTGCATACTTTGCGGGCCGACATCGACTACGCCGAGCACCTCGCCCACACCACTTTCGGCATCATCGGGGTCAAGGTCTGGGTCTTCAAAGGGGAAGTTCTGCCCGGGCAGGAACGCCACGAACAGAAGTTTCCCCTGCAACAGCCCAAACGTCGGCAGCAGCGGCGGCGGCCCACCTTTGAAGATCGCTCGGCTCAGGAGGCCTGAGGGCCAACACCGGAACGTCCAGGGATCCCTATCGCAGTTGACTTAAGGAACGGCCATGTTAAGCCCCAAACGCACCAAGTACCGCAAGCAACAGCGCGGGCGCATGAAAGGCAAAGCGACCCGTGGCAACCGCATCAACTTTGGGGAATACGGCCTTGTGGCCCTAGAACCCGCCTGGATTACAGCTCGACAGATCGAGGCCAGCCGTCGGGCCATGACCCGCTATGTTCGGCGGGGTGGCCAAATCTGGATTCGCATCTTTCCCGACAAGCCCGTTACTCAGCGAGCTGCTGAAACCCGCATGGGATCCGGCAAAGGCAACCCTGAGTACTGGGTTTGTGTCGTCAAGCCGGGCCGTATCCTCTTCGAAATGGGGGGAGTGGCAGAGCCCATCGCCCGCGAGGCCATGCGCCTTGCCGCCCAGAAGCTGCCCATTAAGGTCAAGTTTGTAACCAAAGCCGACTTTGAAAAGCCAGAGCCCGCCCAGGCAACGGCTTCAGAGGTGGCCACCAGCAGTGTATGAGGAGAGTTCAGCCATGCCCATGCCCAAAATTGCTGATGCCCGTGCTTTATCGGACGAAGAGCTGAGCAACGAAATCTACGCCGTCAAGAAAGAGCTGTTTGAGCTGCGTTTGCAGCAGGCCACGCGGCAGTTGAACCAGCCCCATCTCATCCGGCTGCGCAAACACAAGCTGGCGCAACTACTAACTGTGGAGGGAGAGCGTAAGCGGGGCAAACGCCCAACCAAGGAGGAGTAATGGCTGTTCGGGAGAAGATTGGCATTGTTGTCAGCAACAAGATGCAAAAAACGGTGGTTGTTGCTGTGGAAAATCGAGTTGCTCACCCGAAGTACGGCAAGATCGTCGTCAAGACCAAGAAGTTTAAGGCCCACGACGAGGAAAACCGCTGTCAAGAAGGGGATCTGGTGCGCATCACGGAAACCCGTCCCCTCAGCCGCACCAAGCGTTGGCAAGTTGCCGAAATCCTGAGGGAGGTGAAGAAACTATGATTCAGCAGCAAACCATGCTGACGGTGGCCGACAACACAGGCGCCCGCAAAATGATGTGCATTCGCGTGCTGGGCAGCAGTGGCCGTCGCTACGCCAGCTTGGGCGACGTGATCATCGGCGTCGTCAAGGATGCCCTGCCCAACATGCCCGTCAAAAAATCCGATGTTGTCAAGGCCGTTGTTATCCGCACCGTCGATACGGTACGTCGCCCTGACGGCATGTGCATCCGCTTCGACGACAACGCCGCCGTGATCATCAACAACGACGGCAACCCCCGTGGAACTCGTGTTTTCGGCCCTGTAGCCCGTGAGCTGCGGGAGAAAAACTTCACCAAGATCATCTCCCTTGCCCCGGAGGTACTCTGATGGTTCGCCCCCTCAAACCCAGCCAAATTCGGCGCTTAGTTCGGCGACCGGGCATTCGCAAGCACCGCAACAGCCTGCGCTACAAAATGCGTATCAAGCAAGGGGATACCGTGCAGGTGATCTCCGGCGATGACAAAGGCAAAATCGGCGAGGTGCTGCGGGTCTTTCCCGAACGCAACATGGTTTTGGTGGAAGGGGTTAACATTGTTACCTACCACCGCAAACCTCAGCGAGAAGGGGAAAGTGGCCGGATTGAGACCAAGGAAGCCCCCATTCCCGTCTGCAAAGTGATGGCCTATTCCAAGAAGCAGGAAGTGGCCAGCCGCATCGGCTATCAAATCACCGCCGATGGTCGCAAGGTTCGCGTCCTTAAGAAAACGGGTGAGATTCTCGACTAAGCTTTTGATCCCTTTCCATCATTGGTTTGGCTCTGACCCAGCCCAGAGCCGCAAGGAGAAGCCACCATGCCCCAACGTCTGCAAATCCTCTACAACACCGTCATCGTCCCCAAGCTGCAAAAGGAGTTGGGCTACACCAACATCCATCAGGTGCCCCGCCTGGAGAAGATCGTGATCAACCGCGGCTTGGGGGAAGCTTCCCAAAATGCCAAGGCTCTGGAATCTTCCATTGCCGAGATCAGCGCCATCACCGGTCAGCGTCCGGTGATCACCCGCGCCAAAAAGGCAATTGCCAGCTTCAAGATTCGCAAGGGCATGCCGGTTGGCCTGATGGTAACCCTACGGCGGGAGCGCATGTATGCGTTTTTGGATCGCCTGATCAACATTGCTCTGCCCCGTATCCGTGACTTCCGCGGCGTCAGCCCCAAAGCCTTTGATGGACGAGGCAACTACACCCTGGGCATCCGCGAACAACTGATTTTTCCCGAAATCAACTATGACTCTGTAGATCAGTTGCGAGGTATGGATATTTCAATTGTGACCACTGCTAAAACCGACGAAGAGGGCCGTGCCCTGCTCAAAGCGTTTGGCATGCCCTTTGCCTCTTAGCTTTGCCCACCCTGAGTTTCCTTGATTGATCTTCCGAGGAGCACTGATGGCCCACACCAACGACACGATCGCCGATATGCTCACCCGCATTCGCAATGCCACCATGGCTCGGCACGAGTCGGTGGCAGTTCCGGCCACCCGCATGACCCGCAGCATCGCTCGCGTTCTTCATGAGGAAGGGTTTGTCAGCGAATGGAAAGAGGAGGGAGAAGGGATCCAAGCCCGGGTGGTGTTGCGATTGAAGTACAAAGGCAAAGGCCGCAACTGCAGGCCCATCATCAATGGCTTAAAGCGGGTGAGCCGACCCGGCCTGCGGGTTTACCGCAACCACAAAGAGCTGCCCCGAGTGCTGGGAGGAATTGGGATCGCCATCATCTCCACCTCCAACGGCATCATGACCGACCGGGAGGCTCGTAAGCAGGGCATTGGTGGTGAAGTCCTCTGTCTTGTCTACTAGACCTTAAGTTTTCTCTGGTCAGGAGTTTTTCCCATGTCCCGTATCGGTAGACGCCCCATCGCCCTTCCTGCCAAGGTGGAGATCCAGATCGACGGCCAACACATTGCAGTGAAAGGCCCGAAAGGTCAACTGTCCCGCAGTTTGCCGCCCTTGATCACAGTCCAGCAAAACGCTCAGATGCTCACGGTCAGCCGTCTCAACGATTCTCGGCCTGCCCGCCAACTCCACGGCCTCTGCCGCACCTTGGTCGCCAACATGGTCGATGGAGTATCCAAGGGATTTGAGCGGCGGCTGGAATTGGTGGGCGTGGGCTACCGGGCTGCCATCCAAGGCAGCAAGTTGGTTTTGAACGTCGGCTACAGTCACCCTGTGGAGATCCCCTTTCCCCCCGGCATCCAAATTGCCGTTGAGGGAAACAACATCATTGTTGTCTCAGGCACAGATAAAGAACTGGTGGGCAATACTGCCGCCCGCATCCGAGCCGTCCGGCCCCCAGAGCCCTACAAGGGGAAAGGGATCCGTTATCTAGGGGAACAAGTTCGCCGCAAGGCGGGTAAATCCGGGAAAGCGAAGAAGTAAATAGCCCATTGCGAAAGCGGGACGGAGTCCTATGAAAACCAGCCGCAAAATCACCACCCAACGTCGTCATCGACGCATTCGCCGCAAAGTCTTCGGCACTGCCGAGCGGCCTCGCCTGGCCGTGTTTCGCTCCCATCGACACATCTACGCCCAGGTGATCGACGATGTAGCCCAGCATACCTTAGCCTCCGCCTCCACCTTGGACAGGGAGCTGCGCGAAAAATTCAAAGAAACCGGGACGGCTACTCAAGAAGCGGCTGCCTTGGTGGGCCGCTCAGTTGCCGAACGAGCCTTACAGATGGGCATTTCCCGCGTGGTTTTCGATCGGGGGGGCAAGCTCTATCACGGGCGCGTTCAGGCTTTGGCAGAAGCTGCCCGAGAAGCAGGGTTACAGTTCTAGCTACTGAGGACATAGCACATGGCTGAGCAGAGGGAACGTCGCAGAAGCAAAAAAAACCGCGAAGAGCAACCCACCGAGTGGCAAGAGCGGGTCATCCAGATTCGCCGCGTCACCAAGGTGGTCAAGGGCGGCAAGAAGTTGAGCTTCCGCGCTGTGGTGGTGGTCGGCAACGAGCGCGGCCAAGTCGGGGTTGGCGTAGGCAAAGCCAACGACGTGATTGGAGCAGTACGCAAGGGGGTTGTGGACGGTAAAAAGCACCTCATTGAGGTGCCCCTCACCAAAGGTTTGTCCGTACCCCATCCCATGCAGGGGGCAGGCGGCGGTGCCACCGTCTTGGTCATGCCAGCAGCTCCCGGCACAGGCGTCATCGCAGGGGGGGCAGTCCGCACCGTTCTGGAGCTGGCAGGAGTACGCAACAGCTTGGCCAAGCAACTGGGATCCAGCAACCCCCTCAACAATGCCCGTGCTACCATCGATGCGCTGCGGCGGATGCGTACCTTTAAGCAGGTGGCCCAAGACCGAGACATCGATGTGCGCCGCCTACTTGGCAAGTGATGGACAGGTGATATTGAGCAAGTGAGCTAGAGGTAGACATGCGACTGGAAGACATTCGGCCTCAAGCAGGTTCGACGCGGCGGCGGCGGCGGCTAGGTCGTGGCGTTTCTGCCGGGCAGGGGGCCTCCTGTGGCAAGGGGATGCGGGGGCAAAAGGCCCGCAAGGGGGGTGGTACACGACCCGGCTTTGAAGGGGGGCAGACTCCCCTCTACCGGCGTTTGCCCAAGCTTAAGCATTTCCCCCGCTACACGCGGCGTCTGGAATACACCCTGGTCAACCTGCGCGCCTTGGCGGATCTGCCTGCCGGCAGCGAGGTCAGCCTGGAAAGCCTGATGGAACGAGGGATCGTCACCACCAACGATGGCCCGCTGAAGATCTTGGGGGATGGGGAAGTCAGCGTGCCCCTGACGATCAGGGCGGCGGCTATTACCGCTTCAGCCAAAGCCAAGATCGAGGCAGCCGGAGGTCGGGTGGAAATCTTGGGATCCTAGACCGCCCCTTCCCGCTGCTCTGGCCGGCTTCTGTGGGAAGTTGCTGAGTTGCACTTTCTCTGGATTTACTTTGATTTTGCCGACTGCACCACCGGCAGCGTAGAGTGGTAGATAGCTCACCTTACCTTTTGCTCCCGCGAGATTCTCTTCCCTATGGTTGACACACGAGGTTCCGCCCCCTCTGCCCAAGAGACCTTTATGCAGATGGCTATGGCCTCTGGCCTGCGCAGCCGTCTGTTTCTCACCTTGGGCTTGCTGCTGTTGGTCAGACTGGGCATTTACATCCCCATTCCCAGTATCGATCGGGCCCGCTTTGCTGCCGAAGCTGCCAACAGCCCTGTGTTTGGCTTGCTGGATGTCTTCTCCGGCGGGGGGATTTCTGCTTTGGGAATTTTCGCCCTTGGGATCCTGCCCTTCATCAATGCCTCAATTATCATGCAGTTGCTGGTCTCGGCCATTCCAGCCTTGGAGAACCTGCAGAAAAACGAGGGAGAACAGGGGCGGCGGCAGATTTCTCAGTACACCCGCTATGTCACCTTGGTTTGGGCCATCATCCAGGGCATTGGCATTTCCTTTTGGGTGCGGGAGTTTGCCAGTACCACCAATGAGTTGGCCTTCATGGCCTCCACCACCCTGGCTCTGGCGGCGGGATCCCTGTTTGTGATGTGGCTGGGAGAGATGATCACGGAGAAAGGGGTGGGAAGTGGCCCTTCGCTCTTGATCTTCGTCAACATTGTTGCCACTCTGCCCCGTGCCCTCGGACAGACTATTAGCCTGGCCCGTGCCGATAGCAGCACCATCGGTGGCATCTTGCTGTTGCTGGCAATCTTTTTGGCCACCATTGTCGGCATTGTCTTTGTCCAAGAAGGCAGCCGCAAGATCCCTATCGTCTACGCCAAGCGCCAGGTGGGCAACAAGCTGTTCCGCGAGCAGAAAAGCTATCTGCCCCTGAGGCTAAACCAAGGGGGGGTGATGCCGATCATCTTTGCCTACTCGGTGATGTCCCTGCCTCTGGCCCTGGCCCAGTACACCCAAAACCTGACTTTGGTGCAAGTGGCCAACTTCCTATCCCCCACCTCCTGGTTCTACATTCCTTTTTATTTCGTGCTGATCCTCTTCTTCAGCTACTTCTACGCCTCTTTGCTCATCAACCCGGTGGATCTGGCTCAAAACTTGAAGAAGATGGGGGCCAGCATTCCAGGGGTACGCCCGGGCAAGGCCACTGCCGAGTATGTCGAAGGGATCCTCAACCGCCTGACGCTGCTGGGGGCTTTGTTCCTGTGCGCGGTGGCCATCATCCCGACGACGGTGGAACGGGCAACCGGCATCACCACTTTCCAAGGTTTGGGGGCGACCTCGCTACTGATTTTGGTGGGGGTGGCGATCGAGACCTCCAAGCAGATCCAGACTTATGTCATCTCACAACGCTACGAAGGGATGGTCAAACAGTAGTGCCGAGGTTGATCTTTCTGGGGCCGCCGGGGGCGGGCAAAGGTACACAGGCGGAGCGGCTGGCGGCCATTTACCACACGCCCAAAATTTCCACAGGCGATCTGTTGCGGGCCGAGGTGAAAGCCCAAACGCCCCTGGGGTGCCAGGCCAAGGTTTACATGGATGCGGGAGAGCTGGTGCCCGACGAGGTGCTGATCGGAATGGTGAAGGGGCAGTTGCAGCAATCTCCAGAGCAGGGCTGGATCCTAGATGGATTTCCTCGCACCTTAGCCCAGGCAGAGGCCTTGGAAGAGCTGCTGCAAGAGCTGGGCCAAGATTATGACTACGTCCTCAACTTGGAGGTGCCGGATGAGGTGGTGGTGGCCCGGCTGCTGGCCCGGGGCAAGGAACAGGGGCGCAGCGATGATGCGGATCGGTCGGTGATTCTCAAGCGTCTGGAGGTCTATCGGCAGCAGACGGCTCCCCTAATTGATTTTTATGAGGCCAAGGGGCGCTTGCAGCGGGTCAACGGCAACCAGCCGGTGGAATCCGTACAGGAACATCTGCAGGCTCTTTTGGAAGGCTTCAGGAGGACGGCGTGATCAGAGCAAGAGCTGGAAATCCCTCCCAGCGGCGGGGTATGCAGCTCATCGAGATCAAATCTCGCCGCGAAGTGGAGAAAATGCGGCGGGCCGGTCGGGTGGTGGCCCAAGTATTGCAGGAGATCGCGGAGCGCCTAGAGCCGGGCTGGACCACGGCAGATATCGATGCCTATGCCGAGAGACGGGTGGCCCAACTTAATGCTTTGCCCAGTTTCAAGGGCTACTACGGCTTTCCCGCCTGCGTCTGTGTCAGTGTCAACCATGAGGTGGTGCACGGGATCCCCAGTCCCCGTAAAGTGGTGCAGCCGGGAGATGTGGTCAAAGTGGATTTTGGTGCCATCGTCGAGGGCTGGCATGCGGATTCCTGTATCACCATCGGCCTGGAACCCCTGAGCGACGCAGCTCGGGATCTGATCGATACTGCGGCCAAAGCCCTGCAGACGGGCATCGACTGTGTGCGCCACGGCGTTTGGCTTCAGGATGTCTCGGGTGCCATTGAAGATTACATCGAGGGGCGGGGCTATTCTGTGGTGAAGCAGTATGTTGGTCACGGGGTGGGGCGCAACCTGCACGAGGAGCCGCAGTTTCCCAACTATCGCACCCGCGATCTGCCCAATCCCAAGCTGCGCTCCGGCATGACAGTGGCCATTGAGCCGATGGTGAATGCGGGGGGAGAGGCAACCCGAGTGTTGCCAGACCAATGGACGGTGGTCACAGTAGATGGCTCTTGGTCAGCTCAGTTTGAGCACACGGTCTTGGTCACCGAGTCTGGAGCAGAAATTTTGACCGATCGCACGCCTTTTCAGTCCTAAGGGATCCCCTGATGAAGGACTGCAACGGTTAGGATAGAAGAGATGGAGTATATTTTCATTTCTTAACAGCGCGTGTCGTCGCGGCTGTGGATTGTTCTGTTGTTTGTTATGTCGTTTTTGGGAGGGCTCATTGTCTAAGGAAGATGCCATTGAAATGGAGGGGGTTGTTACGGAATCCCTGCCCAACGCCATGTTCCGAGTGGATCTGGACAACGGCTTCAACGTGCTCGCTCATATCTCCGGCAAAATTCGCCGCAACTACATCAAGATCTTGCCCGGCGACCGGGTTAAGGTGGAGCTGAGCCCCTATGACCTCAACAAAGGGCGCATCACCTACCGCCTTAAGAAAAAGTAGGTTCCCTAGCTGGGCTGCTGAGGATGAAAGAGCTGAGCCAAGTTCTCAAGATCGGGCTCTGGACTACTGTCGGCGGGTTGGGTGCTCTAGCCGTTTTCAACGCTTGGATCTCTTCCCAAACTCAGCCTCTGCAGAGCCTGCTGCCGGGAGAGGAAAGGCATCACTTCTGGCGCGGCCATCGCCTGTTTTACAAGGTCATGGGATCCGGCCAGCCGTTGTTGTTGGTGCACGGCATTGGGGCAGGCTCCTCCAGCTATGAGTTTCGTGCCATTATGGCGGAGCTGGGGCAGCACCATCAAGTCTATGCTCTGGATTTGTTAGGGTGGGGCAACTCAGAACGTCCAGATTTGAAGTACACCGGCAGCCTCTATGCCGAGATGATCGGGGATTTTGTCCAGCAGGTGATCGGGCGACCGTGTCACGTCATTGCCAATTCCCTCTCGGCAGGGTTTGTGCTGCGCTCGGCCCGCCTACAGCCCCACCATTGGCAGAAGCTGCTGCTCATCGCCCCTCTGGGAGACAACAGCCTCATCCCCGATGCCCTTGGGATCCCTTTGGCCCAGATTGCCTATGGATTCCTCAGCCTGCCCGTTCTGGGGTTGGCCTTCTACAACGGCATCACCGCCCCCTGGAGTGTACGCTTGTTTACAGAGCAGAGCTTGTTCTGATACATTTACGCTGAACACTGCTGAACATCACTGTTCAACTATGCAGCGATAGCATTCTGTTTGTTTCCAACCAGAATGGCGGTATCCCGCAAAGCTTTGAGTAGAATACCCAAAGCGCAGTTTCCGTGTCGTCTTACTACCAATTTTCTGCTTTGCTTTGGCTACCCTGTTGGCAGACTCGAAAGTAAACAGAAAGATCAACTGGTAGTAATCCGTACTGAACATATTATACATTATTTTCAGTATAGTTGAGCTTATTATTGACTAGAGTCATGCTCCCCCAGCTACGCCCTGGATGATGGGGTGGTGGACTACTATTACCGGGCAGCTCACCAAGCGGGGGCTCAATTTGCCCCCCGTTCTTTTCTCACCGGCAAGCTCAACTTGCCCATCGAAGACGACTTTCGCGTGGTGACCAAGCCCATGGTTCTGGTCTGGGGAGAACAGAACCGCCTCACCGGCCCAGAACAGGCAGAGCGATATCGCACCTTGCGCCCGGAGGTGCCGATTTACCGATT
Source organism: Thermostichus sp. MS-CIW-25 (assembly GCF_054060015.1). Taxonomy (NCBI): domain Bacteria; kingdom Bacillati; phylum Cyanobacteriota; class Cyanophyceae; order Thermostichales; family Thermostichaceae; genus Thermostichus; species Thermostichus sp. MS-CIW-25. Next base: position 34,931 of record NZ_JBSSCS010000012.1, on the reverse strand, counting down.
GCCGGGGGCTGCTTTTCCGCACATTGAAGCGCCGCAGACCTTTTTGTCGGTGGCTTTGCGCTTCTTGGCCGAAGCCGATCCTGCCCTGCCGGGATAGACAGATGGGGGATCCCTTCACCCCTTGGAAGAAAACAGCTGGGGATTGACGCAAGAAGCAGCCCTGACATCAGGGGGAACGACCGTACTCTCGGCTGACGCGACCACCCCCAGCCACTTCCCTGAGGGGAAAGGGGAGTTGATACAAGCCCGGCAACTCAAGTGGGCTCCCCGGCCTTATCTTCCCAGGGATCACCATCCACAGGAGTGGAGCTGGAAGGAGGAGGGGCAGACTCAGAAGGAGGGGCCTCTTCTTTGGCATACTCCTGTTCCCAAGCCGGTTGTTCGGGGGCGGGTGCGGGCTCAGGCGGGCGTGGACGCACAGGCTGCGGCTCAGGTTCAGGCTCTTCTTCTGCGTAAACGTCTTCTTCTTCGGCTTCGTATTCCTCGTCGTATTCTTCTTCGTAATCTTCCTCGACGGCGGAACTCTCGACAGCACTGGGCAGGGCAGGAGCAGGGCTAACTCCGGCTTCCCAAGGGGGCTTGCCGATTCCCAGGGTTTCCAAAATCCCCTTGGCCAGTTGGGTTAGGCGGGTCTCAGCGCCATCGGCAACAATAAGGCGATCCCCGCCCACAGAGACAATCTCGTCAGTGGAGAGCAGATAGGTGCTGAGGATGAAGCCGGGTAAAAAGGTGAGGCCAAGGTTGGAGAGCACCAAGCCCGTGATGATGCCGGAGACGGAGTTGAACTCAAAATCCTTAACTTTGCCGAGGCGGATCCCTTCTTCGGTTACCACCTCGCTGCCAACCACGCGACTCAGGCCCTCCAAATCCAAGTTATCGAAAACTTCTTCGCTGGGGACAAGAACTGCATCCTGACCCAACGCTGTTACTTGCCGCAGCTCCATCAAACGGGGGGATCCGGCAAGGGCTTTCTCCAACACCCCCAGCACCAGAACCTGCTTGGCTTCCAGATCCGCCCAAACTTCGCTGACTACCCCAAGCCGGGCTGCGTTGCCCTGGCTGATCACCTGCGTTCCCAGAACCTGTGACCGCCGACGAACCTCTGATCGCACCAGCGCAACAGATCCTTTCCCAGTCGTCATGATGGTTTCCCCGTCGTAAGTCAAAACGTTCCCGTTGTTGGGCTGCGTGTCTGACACAGTTCGCCAGAATTAAGTAAGTTAATAGTACCACTGCCTGTCTCCTCCCTCGCGGGCTGCCCAGGTGGGATCCCGGCCAATCTGCCTGCTCCAGGCCAGAAACTGCTCTGCCATCGCGCCCAGGGAATAGTGCTCTTCTGCCCGTTGCCGACAGCGGCTCCTGTCGATGTGATCTAGGCGCTCTACAGCCTCTGCCAAAGCTGCCACGTTGTCCGGCTCGACGATCCAGCCGGTTTCTCCATCGCTGACAATTTCCGCGGGCCCACCCCGGCGGTAGGTAATCACCGGCACGCCACAGGCCAAAGCTTCCACCGCCACCAAGCCAAAGGCCTCCACCCACTTGGGGGTCATGATCAAGGCTGAGCATTGCCCCAAGATCCGCTGCATTTGCGGGGTGGGCAAAAACCCTCGGTAATCCAATTGGGCATGCGGGTACTGCTCTTGGATCTGCTGCCAGTAGCCTGGCTCTTGCAGGTGGCCTAGGATCACCACCGGCCTTCCCGTCTTCTCGGCTAGGGCAGCACAGTCTTCCAGGCCCTTTTCGGAGGCAATGCGCCCAATCCAACACAGGGATCCATTCCCTTGGGGCACAAAGTCGTAGAGGCGCAGATCCACCCCGCAGGGCAGATAGACAAAGGGATCCCGACCTGCCGCCATCTCGGCTCGGGCAAAGGCAAAGGTCTGGGCTTGCGCCTGCGAATGCACCGCCAGCCGACCAGGGTAGCGATGGGCAATGTGCTCTAGAGCCTGATCGACGGCATCGCTGAGGGATCCCATGCTAACAATGTGGGCCACCGGGGTGCGGAAAAAATCCGTCAAATAAAACGAGAGCCAATCGTAGCTCCAGTTCACGATTAGATCGAACTGATCTTGCAGGTGGGCAGCCCGCTGCCACAGGTTGGCCAGCAGAGAGGGGGTGTGGATCAGAACCGGCTGATCGCGGCGCTGGGTTTGCGCATAGGCCGGGGGAAGGCCCGCCACCGGCTCGATCACCTCCTCCGGCAACTCCGCCATTCGGGATCCCACAGGGGCCAACACCCGCACTTGGGATCCCATCTGGAGTAAGACACGCGTCAGGTTGGCAAGATTGAGCTCCACACCACCACCGGCCCCGGATCCCAGAGGTCCAACAGGGGTGGAGAGGAACAGATAGCGGTAGGGACGAGCCATCGGGAGAGTCTCGGCAGCTCAGCCCATTATCTTCTCAATCCGGATACCCGACTCCTTCTGCCTGGTCTCAGAGCCCCCAGCCTGCCCAGAACTTTATGAGGCTTTGGCTACAAAAATTTCTCCCTTCTCCACCTTGACCTTGTAGATGGCCAGGTCTGCCTTGGCCGGGCCACGGGTACGGCTGCCATCGGCAGCAAAAGCCGAGCCATGACAGGGGCAGACAAAGTTCTCCCCCCGCCAGTTCACATCACACCCCGCATGGGGACAGGCGGCATCCAAAGCCAGCAGAGAATCTTCTTTTTGCGGATCCCCGACCAGCCAGAGGGTGGCGGTGTTTTTCCCAAAGGCGTTTTCCACCTTGAAGGGGCCATCTTTGAGATCGGCCAGAGTGGCAACTTTCACAAACTCCGGCTCAGAAGCCTTAGAGCCAGAAGCAGTTCCCTGGGCCAGGGCAAAACGGCGCCGGGTAAACCCAGGTAACCAACCCACCAACGAGCCAAAACCGAGAGCCAGCCAGCGAAGAAAACCACGACGATTGTTGTACATGGCTATGTGTCCTTGGAGGTGTGCGAAATGTAGGTCATGAGCCAGCAAAAGACCGGCCCCTTCAGAAGGGATCCCCGTACAAATGCTGCCCTTAACATTTTGTTACACCGGAACAGTTTCGGCCAGGGCCAAGCCGCACTTTTTCCGGCTAGAGTACGCAGCAGCAGGCATCTTGGTTGCTTCATTGATTTGGCCGATGGGATGGGATCCCTTTCGGCTGTTGTACGCCTGGAGCCTAGGGTCGGGAGGTAAACAGCTCAGCAACCGTGCAGACAAAGCCGGGCAACAGGGGAGAAGACAACGCATCCTGAGCCAACAGCGTTTCTACCAAGACCAACTGGGCCTGTTGTCTGCGATACACCTCTACTCTCTGAGCCAGCCGATCGACGATCCAGTACTCTTGCACCCCATGCACAGAGTAGAGTTTCCGTTTTGCCAAGCGGTCTCGATCCTCATGAACTTTTCCAGGTGATAGGACTTCAACCACCAGCTCAGGGGCACCCCGAAAATGTCCTGCTTCATCTTGAATCTGTGATAGCCGCTCATAACTAACCCAAACAACATCGGGAGACACATTATCAAATTCGGAAAAGAGGATCCCTGGCATGATTGAGGGTTCTCCCAATCCTGTTTCTAGCGACCACCGATGCAGTGCGGAGAACAAACACCCGATAATGTGCTGATGTTTGTGATGAGGAGAGCGAGTCACCAGCAGTTCTCCGTCGATGATCTCGTAGCAGATCCATTCATTCTCTGGAAGAGCCTCGATATCCCGAGTGGTCCAGCGTACTTCTGTAGCAGTCATTAGCTATCCCTATAGCAATAAATGGTGCTATGCCCAGGGCACCCTGCTGCTGTACCTACGACACTGGGCCGACAACTGCAACGCTGTCGCAACAGCGGGAACCGCACTTGGCGTAGCCAAATCTTAGCCCAGGATCCCGTTCACAGAAGCGGGACGGAGTCCTCCCTCTCTGGCCACGACGGCTCAATGGGTAGAGCTTCTACGGAGCTGAACTATCGGTTGAGCTATCGTGTGGGGCTAGTTGGGATAGATGCGCAAGCGGCGGTTGGGCTCTTCGCCAAAGCTTTGGGCCCGCAGGTGGTAATGTTCCACCAACTGGTGTTGGAGCTTGCGGATCAGAGGCGAACGGGGCAAAAGTTCCACCGGCTGAGACTTGGGAATGACAATTTGCTCCACCGCCAGGCGGGCTTCTTCCAGAGCTTCGGTTTCATCGCCTGAGCTGGCGCGAATGAACAGCTCCAGGTCGGAATCGGATCCCTCTTCGCTTTCGATGTTGAGAATATGGCGCAGGGCGCGAGCCAGGGCAATCAGAGTATTGGCCTTGACGGTGTGAATCGGGATCTGGCGGGAGTGGGCCATCTGCTGGATCTTGGAACGGCTACGCACTTGGGATCGCAAGGCCAAGACAATGTCTGCCTCGTCTAGATCTTTGGTGACATCCGCCGACAGTTTCAGGGTTTGGATCACCTGCTCCAGGTAGAAGCGGCTCACTCCGTAGGGGTAGATCATCAGCGGCCCATCCGGATTCTGCTGCCGTCCTGTCGGGGCTAGGGCGGATCCCTCCCAGTCCAAATCTTCTTCTTCGTCAGAGCCGGATTCTACTCTGGATTCGGCCACCACCTGAGCGGCAGGACGGGATCCCGCCGGCGTTAGCGGGACGGAGTCCTCTCGCCTCTCCAGGAGCAAACCCGATTCTCCTTGCTGCTGCGAGCGACTTTCAAGCGGCTCTGAAGGCAGAGCTTCCATCCGTCCAGAGCGTTGCCATCCTCCCCGCTCCCGTGCTGCGGAGATTGTGCTGCCGGCAGGGGGCCATTGGGGGCCAGATAGAGCCGGGCGCCCGTTTGCGCCAGCGGTGCTCCGCACTATCACCACCTGGCCGTGTTCGTCTAAACTGCGGGTTTGGGTCAGCGGCTCGCGGTTGCGCAAGAGACGATCCACAGTGGCGGCCACATCTTCGTGGATGACCCAGCGGGATCGCTCCAGCATCTCTATGGCAATCTCAAACGTGGGGGGGGCTTTGCGCTCCAACACACTCTTCTGAGAGCCCCGTCGCCGCGCCTCTTCATCTCCCAGGGTGACCGATTGGATCCCGCCCACCAAGTCTGAGAGGGTGGGATTTTTGATCAGGTTGTCGATGCGGTTGCCATGGGCAGTGGCCACCAGTTGTACCCCCCGTTCGGCAATGGTACGAGAGGCCAAGGCTTCCAGTTCGGTGCCGATCTCGTCGATGACCACCACTTCGGGCATGTGGTTTTCCACTGCCTCGATCATCACCTTGTGCTGCAGCTCTGGGCTGGCCACCTGCATCCGTCTGGCCCGGCCAATGCCCGGGTGGGGCACATCGCCATCGCCAGCAATCTCGTTGGAAGTGTCGATAATAACCACTCGTTTGCCCAGCTCATCCGCCAGCACACGGGCAATTTCCCGCAGGGCCGTGGTTTTGCCCACCCCCGGTCGGCCTAGCAACAGCATGGAGCGCCCCTGTTCCACCAAGTCGCGGATCATGCTGATCACGCCGATAACGCAGCGACCCACCCGGCAGGTGAGGCCAATGATTGTGCCTTGGCGGTTGCGGATGGCACTGATCCGGTGCAGGGTAGAGGCAATGCCTGCGCGGTTGTCACTGCTGAACTCTCCAACCCGGCTGATCACCTGATCCAAGTCGGCCCGGGTGATCACGTCTTCTGAAAGGTAATCGGCAAAGCCGGGGAAGCGGGCTTCGGGGCGGCGACCCAAATCCAGCACCACCTCCACCAACCGATCCAAGTGGGGATGCTGTTCTAGGCGCTCACGAATCGGAGCAGGCAGGATATCCAAAAGCTTACTCAGGTCGTCGCTGTATTGAACCTGGCCGGGAAAGCCGGTACGTTCACGTAAGCGGTGCGGAGCACTTTCCGGATCCATCGACGGACTTGGGGTTGAGGGCTGTACGGGGAAACTCATGGCTGAGCAACGTCGTTAAACGCAGGAAAAACAGGTTTGCCTAAAAGCAACGGATCGCCGCTTTACTTGCTGCACCAACTGCTTGGCCAACGGGATCCCTGCCACCAATCCAGGATTCCATCCTGACTCCGATGAGCTGTGGGCTGGCCCTTCCAGATAGGCTGACACCAACTGTCGCGCGTAGCTGCCGAAGGCTACCCCCGCCACCGGCCACCGGGGATCCAACAGCGGCACCGTTTGGGCGTTGGTTCCTCCTGCCAATTGCACATAGCCTGGCAGACCCATATTCAGTACCTTCTCGGCCAACTTTAGGGCAGCTTTGCCGGTGCCAGCTCCAATATCCCCACTCATAGGCCGGCCATCCACCTGCCAGATCAACACCTCCGGCAAGGGATCCATGAGGGCCAGCAGATCCCTCAAATAAGCCTCTAGGCCCGGACCATCGTTAAAGCTAATCGAGATGGCCTGGAGCTGAGGTAGCCAGGGCTTCAGGGATCCCCACAATTGCTCGAATGACCTCTGGCGACCGATGCAGGTGTGAATCTCCACCGCTTGAATGCCCAGCTCGACCAAAGGCGGCAAAACTTCTGACAAAGCGACCTGGTAGCCGAAGGTGGCAATGCGCCGGTGGGGGCAAACCGGCTCACAGCGCCCACAGCCGTAGCACAGCTCTGTCTGGATGTGGACTTGAGCAGGAAGGGCTGCCTGGGTCAAAGCATGAGGGGGACAAACTGCCAGACAAGGCTGAGGACAGTCGGCAGGACAAACAGGAGCCGTCAGCACCGCCTTGCGGAAATGCACGTCTTCACCGTCATTGACGCTGACCATCAACCAAGGGGATCCCGCCTGGGGATCTTCGGCTTGTGCCCGTTGGATCCCTTGTTGAGCGGCCCGCACTATGGCCGGATCGGCAGCGACATCAATGCAATCTGCCCCGGCCAGCGTGTAAAGGAAAGCCAGCTCCCGAACCGAGGGCAAGTGGTGGAAACTTGCACCGCAGATCAACTTAAACCAGGTACCCTGTTGCAGCGAGGCGGTTGGCAAGGTCACAGGCACAAGAAGCCGCTAGCAGGATGGAAATCTGAGCCGCAGGCCATCTACTTGAGATGGTAGCAAAGAAATTTCCAGGATCCTGAAGAGAGGTTCAGGCGCTCTGCAGAGGTTGCCAACGAATTGACCGTTCTCGGCCCAGTTCCACCACAAACTTCACTCCCTTGTCTTCCCGACTCAGCTTCACCAGGTAGGAGAGTTCCTGTTGGCTGAACACATGCCCTTCGTAAAACCAGAACACCAACCCCTTAGCTTTTGGGGGCAAGGTGGCCCGATACTGCTCGATCAACGCCGGGAAAAAATAGGTGCGCCGCTCCGACTTGCCCAATGTGGCAGGCCGTACCCCATGAATGCACGTCAAATAGCTGGCCAGATCCCCGATTCCCTTGCTGGAGAGCGTGACCACCTCATACCCGGCTCCGCGCAGCCGCCGCAGGTAATGTCCTTCGGACCCCCCTTCTGGGGTTACAAAGATGGCCAAAGCTCCAGATTGCTCCAGTTGCTGTACAAACTTTGCACCTGAGCCGACCAGCAGCATAGGAAAAACTCCATGACTCGTCTAGGGTTGGACAAGCAGCCCACGTGAGCTCATTGTAGCGGGAGCGGGCCCGAAGCCGGGGATAGAAGCTGTCGATAGAACCCATAGAAAACCCATAGAAGAATACTTGCCTACTTCCCTGTTTTGCAGGAGGGAACGTAAAGAAGAGTTAAGATATAGATGACCTACTCGCAAGTCTCAACCCAGCGGTGGCGGACGAAGACGGATGGATCCCTCTAGTAGGGATGGCCTCCCCGCCACTTACACAGCGACAACAGATGAACCTCATCATGCGACGACGCGAGCTGTTGACCTTGGCGGTGGCCGGGTTGATTACAGCACCCCTCAGCTTAGCAGGAGAGCAAAGAGCAATGGCCCAACAGACTTATCCCTTCACCAAAACCGACGCCGAGTGGCGGCAACTGCTCACCGAAGAGCAATACTATGTGCTGCGCCGAGAGGGCACTGAGCCCCCCTTCCGCAACGCTTACTACGACAACAAAGCCCCAGGTATCTACGTCTGTGCCGGCTGTGGTCAGGAGCTGTTTTCCTCGGCGGCCAAGTACGACAGTGGCACCGGTTGGCCCAGCTTTTGGGAGCCGATTGCTCCCCATGTGATCGGCACCAAGACGGACTGGAAATTGTTTGTGCCCCGCACGGAAGTCCACTGCTCTAACTGCGGTGGACATCTGGGGCATGTGTTTCGGGATGGCCCCCCACCCACGGGTTTGCGCTACTGCATCAATTCTGCTGCCCTCAAGTTCATCCCAGCCACCACTTAGAAATCCTCTTGGCTCCAGCTAAAACTGAGCCGCCTGTCTGGGTGAGCCTATGTCGGACTACACGTTCCTGGATGCTGCTTCGATTCTGCTGCGGGAGGGCCTGGAAGCTCTCTTGGTGCTGGTGGCACTGCTGGCCCTTATGAGCAAGAGCGGGCAATCGGCTCAGAAGCGCTGGGTGTGGCTAGGGGGATCCGCGGGCTTGCTGGCAGCGGTGATGCTCGGTCTGCTGGTGAAGCTGTTTTTCCAGCAGATGCTCACCCACACGCGACAAGAGGTGCTGGAAGGGATCACCGGGCTGGTGGCAGCAGGCTTGTTGTTCTCGGTCAGCCTTTGGTTGCACCGCCGGGCTGCAGTGGCTTCTTGGCAAACCTTTGTGCGGGAACAGGCGCAGGCGGCACTGGCCACCGGTCAAGTGTTTTCCTTGGCTTTTCTGGCCTTTGTGGCGGTGTTTCGCGAGGGGGCGGAAACGGTGCTGTTTTATGTGGGGTTGGCCCCTTCCCTCTCGGCAAAAGATTTTTGGCTGGGGATCGGCCTGGGATCCCTGGTGTTGGTGGCACTGGCGATCTTGCTGCTGCAGGTGGGGCTGAAATTGCCGCTGGGAGTTTTTTTCCGGGGTCTAAGTCTGCTGATTTTCTACTTGGGCTTTAAGTTTTTGGGCAGTGGCTTGCACGCTCTACAGGTGGCGGACTGGCTGCCCATCACTCCTCTTGTTGGGATCCCAAAGCTGCGCTGGCTGGGCATATATCCTACTTGGCAGACGCTGCTCCCCCAACTGCTGCTGCTGGGAATAGCCTTCGCCTTGTGGGTGAGGCAATGGCTGCGGGCTGATTCTGCTCAGAGGCTTTCTTCGTGAAAAACGCTCTCCACCGGCACTGGGGATCCCATAAGCCATAAGTTTGATGAATCCCTGTCCTGGTTTTGATGGATGGCAATGATGCAGGTCACAATTTCATAGTCGTTTCAGGTTGGGACAAGGCGACCGAGGTACTGGGAAAAGCCTTCTGGCCCTGTGCATCTAACGTTTTAAGTGCGGGTGCAGTGTCCTGGTTTGAATCAAAACGACCCTAAAAAGAAAGCGCTCTGTACGTCGCGCCTGAAACCGCACCCAGTCAAGCCTTCCAGTCCAAGAAAGCAAAGCCTACCGGCAGGGATCCGGCAGGCCGCTGGATTTTGTCGGAGATCCCCAGTAGGAAACCCTGTCGATCGCTACGGAATCGACAGAGAGCATCCACTCTGTGGGGTTCCCGAGAATCAGGTATCGTAGACCCGGCATTCAACAGCATCTGGGTTTTCGGCGCAGTGCTGCTCTAGGCTGCTGGGAGTCCTCGGCTGGTGGCTGCGAGCTGCCAGCACTTCTTCAACTGCGTCCCAGGCCGCACGGCAGTGGGGATCCCCTTCGCCGTACTCAGAGCAGACGTTGCGAGCATTTTCCAGCTCTTTGGCGATCACTTCAGACAGTCCCATGTTCTCAAGCTCCTTTAGACTAGATGGGGCCGGTGGCCCGCTGATGTAACCGGTTGACGCAGAACCTGTAGGGATTCGGTGTAACCGAGGATCAACAGGTAAAAACCAGCCGATCCAGATGAGGAATGAGTCCAGGATAATGACCTTGTGCCAACCGAATTGATCAACCGGATACATTACCCATTCTAAACAGTGACGGCAGGGGGGTGCAGCTGCGCTTTCGCGATCTCTTTGGGATCAGGATGCGCAGGGATCCCTCAGGCCCCAAACAGTTGTTCAATCCGTTGCCGCACCTGCTCTGGGGATCCCTGTTGACGCACTTGACCTTCCGAGAGCAAAATCGCCCCGTCTGCCCATTCCAGTTCCGCCAGCCGATGGGTTACCCAAAGGGCGGTGATGCCTTCTTGATCCACCAGTTGCCGGATGCACCGCAGCAAATCCGCCTGGCTGTCGGGATCCAACAGGGCTGTCGGCTCGTCCAAAAGCAGCACCTCGCTGCGCCGGGCCAAAGCCCCTGCCACCGCCACCCGTTGCTTCTGTCCGCCGCTGAGGCCGTGAATGGGCCGACGGATCAGGTGCTTCAATCCCACCTGCTCCAAGGCTGTTTCCACCCGCTGGTGAATTTCCGCCAAGGTCAGAGCCTCTGCCCCCAAGCCAAAGGCCACATCGGCTCCCACCGTGGGCATGAACAGTTGGTGATCCGGGTTTTGAAACACATAGCCCAGCCGACCGCGAATCTCCAGGCGGCCCGAAAGGGGCCGAGGATGGGTCAGGGATCCGGACAACAGTTGCAACAAAGTGGACTTGCCGCTGCCATTGGGCCCCAACAGCATCCACAACTGGCCCTTGGGAATGACAAAACTGCACGCCTGCAAAACCGGCGGACGTTCCGGCCAAGCAAAGGTCAGACTCTCCACCCGAATGGCCACCTCAGACATGGGGATCCCTTAGCGGCAGAGGGATAAAGAGCTGTCCTCAGCTTTGCAACTGGGCCAAAAAACCGGGACGGGCTCCCATGGGGCTGGCGCCGCCCGACTTGGAAGTCATTTGCACGCCACATAGCTCACCGGTGAGCAGGAACACCTTTTTGCCGGTGCGGTCGCAGGTCAGCTCCAAACTCTGAGGGGATCCACTCTGCAGAGCATTGACGATGCTTTGGTAGGCCCGGTTGGCCGCTTCTTCCTCTTTTTGGTGGACAACGATGGGGGCAGGGTTCCCTTTCAGGAGCAGTTCCAGAGTGTACATGGCTGACCGTTGCGTAGTGGGCCGTGGGACAAAAGAGAGGCACCCAGAGGACGCCGTTGGCGACAGCAGGACGAAGTCCTTTTCCAGTATCGCAGGTTGGGCCAGGGTACCGGCAGGCTCAACAAATGACGGGGGAGTTTCTCTCGCCAGATTAGGCCAGGCCGGTGCCGAGAAAAGGCAGCAGGCTAATCAGCAACAGGCCCAACGTGGCCAGGGATCCCGCCAAGAAGGAGAGGGATCGCCCAATGGGAATATCGGCAATGTAGAAAAAGTTGTAGAGCAGCCGCGCCAGCAGAAACACCCCACACAGCACAGCTACCCCTTCATCTCCGCTGAGGCCAAAATACCAGGGATCCGGGTGTGGGCCGGTGATGTAGGCAATCAACGCTGCTGCCGCAAACATCCCAAAGGTCTCAAACCCGTTGGCATGAGCCCAGGTGGCCCGCTGTCCATATGGAGGTAGCCTATCGAACATAGCCCGAGGGGCATGCAGGTCGTAGCCGACGCGGGCACGGGCATAGCCCACCACCCCCATGGGCAGATAGACCAAGAGCATGGCTGCCGCAATAGAGAACAGGGGGATAGCTGCGAGAGGAAGGCTTGGCAACATAAGGCAAAAGGACGGTGCAAGATAACAGGGGAGAGGAAGGAGCCCAGCTCGGGCAGGAGCTATTGCCGGGAAAATCAACACCAGAACCATTATCCATCTATCGGGCTGTCTATCCAGGCAGATGCTTGCGTCAGCTAGAAATCGCAGGAGCCCCGCACTGTACCCGTAGGGTCAGTGTCGGGAGGAATGCGCTTTGATGAAGTACAATGAACTTATGACCCAAGTCCTGACCGTCTCCTGTAAGCTCAAGGCGTCCCAGTCGCAAGCCGCCAAATTGGACGCGACGATGGAGGCTTTTGGCCAAGCCTTGAACTGGGTCAACCAGAACACGCCGGAGAAGATCGTCAACGCGGTCAAACTGCAATCCCTTTGCTACTACGAGATTCGAGCCCGGTTCGGCTTGTCCAGTAACTTGGCTCAACAGGTGTGCAGACGGGTGGCAGGCGCTCGCAAAGTGGCGAGACAGCGCAACCGTCCAGTTAAAGAGTTCAAGCGTAGGTTCGTTACCTACGACGCACGCATCTTCTCATTTCGTGAGAGAGACTGGACGGTGTCGCTGACCACGGTGGAAGGGCGAGAGCGCTTTGGACTGGCCATTGGTAACTACCAGCGTGGGATGCTGGCTGGCTCCAACCCAAAAGCCGCCACGCTAGTCAAGCGGAAAGATGGCTCCTACTACATCCAGATTTGCGTAGAGGAAAAGCCACCCAAGCAACAAGAAACCGACAAGGTGATCGGGGTGGATTTGGGAAGGACGGATATTGCTCATACGTCAGAAGGGGACAACTGGAATGGACAGCAGCTGAACAGAGTCCGAGACCACTACTCCCGATTGAGGGCGGTACTTCAACGCAAAGCCAGTAAGGGCACACGCAGTTCGCGGCGCAGATGCCGTCAACTGCTGCAACGGCTGTCTGGCAAGGAGAGACGCTTTCAAGTGTGGGTCAATCATCGCATCTCCAAAACTATTGTCTCCAGGGCAAAAGCCACAAACAGTGCTATTGCTCTGGAAGACCTGACAGGGATCCGGGAAAGGGTCAATCAACAGCCACGCAGCAAAACCGAAAGGCGCAGGGCCAACAGTTGGGCGTTCTACCAACTACGCCAGTTTCTGGAATACAAGGCGAGGGTTGCAGGGGTTTCTCTGGTTCTTGTGCCGCCTGCCTACACGTCGCAGACCTGTCACAAGTGTTTACACATCCATCCCGACCCTGCGCAATCCTACCGCAGTGGAAAGAAGTTTAAGTGTGGGCACTGTGGATGGGAAGGGGATGCGGATTTGAATGGTGCAAACGTAATTGCGCTCTTGGGGGCTGCCGTAAACCAGCCTAGAGGTCCGGGCTTGTTTTGTTCTCTGGTAGAGCAGAGCAGGCTCAGGGCTACTGAAAGCCCGCTCCGTACCGCTTAGCGGTCGGAGCCGGGTAGTTTACGAAATCTTGCGGATTTGCCGGCGGCGCTCCTCATATTCAGCGCGGGTGATCAAGCCCTGTTTCAACTGGCTTTCCAACTGCTGTTCGGGATCCCGGGCTTCTCGCCCTTCCACACTGGTCCATTCCAGCTCGATCAACTCTCGGTTGAATCGAAAATCGAAATCGGCATTGCTCATGGTCAGGATCCACAGCCCTTCCAGCAAACAAAGGGCGCGTACCCCGTAGCTGAGAATCTGCAGCGGGATGGAAGGAACGAACACCATCAGCCCCGCCACCAAGTAGCCCCAGCCCCAGCGTTGGTGCCCCATATAGAAGCGCTGCAACCCTGGAATGAACACCCCCAGCATCGCCAGCCAGCCGGCCACCTCGCGGACCAACCGCCGACGTTCCTGTGGGGGCATATCAGGGCCCCTGCCCTCGGCCATAGACTGCACCAGCTAGATGTGCCATTAAGCTAGCTCAGTTTTGGCCGCACAGGGCTCAGGAACTTGGATCCAACCTCAGAAGATTTTTGAGCAGAATCCTGCCGCCTATACTTGATGGGGGCAGTTCGGGGAAGGAACATGGCAGAGCGGGAGCTATCGGTAGCGATCTTGGCAGCGGGCAAGGGCACCCGGATGCGATCACGGCTGCCCAAGGTGCTGCACAAGCTGGGATCCCTGTCTTTGATCGAGCGGCTGCTGCGCACGGTGCTAACCTTGAAACCCCACCGCTGTCTGGTGATTGTGGGTTATGAACAGGAGCAGGTGCGCCAAGCCCTGCGGGAGTACCCGGTTGAATTTGTGGAGCAGGCCCAGCAATTGGGCACCGGACACGCCGTTCAGCAACTGTTGCCCGTCCTGGGCGATTTTCAGGGGGATCTGCTGGTGATCAACGGGGATGTGCCCCTGCTGCGGGCGGAAACCCTGCAAGCTTTGGTGGAGCGCCACCGCCAGGTGAACCCAGAGGTAACCTTGCTCTCGGCTCAGGTGGCGGATCCCTATGGCTATGGACGGGTGTTCTGCGATGCCCAACAGCGAGTGCTGGAACTGGTGGAAGAGCGAGACTGCACCCCAGCCCAACGGCAAAATCGCCGCATCAACAGTGGGGTGTATTGTTTTCACTGGCCGGCTCTGGCTCAGGTTTTGCCCCATCTCAATCGCAACAACGCGCAGCAGGAGTACTACCTAACGGATGCCGTCAAGCGGGTGGGCAAAGCCATCGCTCTGGATGTTGCCGATCCGCAAGAAATTGTGGGCATCAACGACCGCCGCCAACTGGCCCAGGCGTACCAGATTTTGCAGGATCGCCTCAAAGAAGCCTGGATGGAAGCCGGGGTCACCTTTGTGGATCCCGACAGCAGCAGCCTCGAGGAAACGGTGGAATTGGCCCCCGATGTGATCATCGAGCCCCAAACCCATCTGCGAGGGGTGTGCCGCATTGGCTCGGGAACCCGCCTGGGGCCGGGCAGTTGGATCGAGTCCAGCGAGATTGGATCTGGGTGTCACATTCTCTACTCGGTGGTCAGCCACAGCCGCATCGGCAACCACGTCTGGATAGGCCCCTACGCCCACGTGCGCCCCCACAGCCAGATTGGGGATCACTGCCGCATCGGCAACTTTGTGGAAACCAAAAATGCCCAGATCGGATCCCACAGCAATGCCGCCCACTTGGCCTACCTGGGAGATGCCAAGCTGGGATCCCAGGTCAACATCGGCGCGGGCACCATCATCGCCAACTACGACGGCCAGCAAAAGCACTTCACCGAAATTGGGGATCGCAGCAAAACAGGCGCCAACTCGGTGTTGGTGGCTCCTTTGCAGGTGGGATCCAATGTCACCATTGCCGCCGGCTCCACCATCCCTGCCCGCTACCCTCTGCCGGATGACTGCTTGGTGATCGCTCGCTCCCGCCCGGTGGTCAAGCCCGGCTGGCGACCCGGGATCCGCTCTTCCCGCCCCCAGGAGCCCCAGCCCATGCCACCGGGATCCCTCAAGATTTATCCCTTGCGCCTCTTCCCCGGCCAAGATCTCAAGCAGGAACTAGAGCGATTGGCCCGGCAGCAGCCCTTGCAAGCGGGGTTTGTCCTCAGCGCTGTCGGCAGCCTCAGCCAAGCCATCCTGCGCCTGGCCGACCAAATGGGGGATCACCTGCTGTCGGAACGCCTGGAGATCCTGGCCCTGAGTGGATCCCTGTGCCCTGACGGAGTCCATCTCCATCTCACCGTTGCCGATGCCCGAGGCCAAACCTGGGGGGGACACCTGCGCCCCGGCTGCCTCATCTACACCACCGCCGAAATTGTCCTCGCCGATAGCCCGGAGTACCGCTTCTCCCGTCAACCGGATCCGGCCACCGGCTACCTGGAGTTGCACATCCAACCCGTGGCAGGGGATCCCTGCTGGCCGTCCCCACCCCCCCAACCCCAGCAAAACCAGCAGACAAAACCAGAGGCTGACAACAGCAGGCCGAAAAGCTTACAGTAGTCAACATGAGTTACCTAAAGCTAAAGGGGGCTTGTGAGCGCCAAGCCGAAAGCTTCACGGAACTCATGGACGCTTTGCGGTGTGGCGGGCATGTTACTGGGTTTTCGGACGCAACTCATTCTTAACCGCAAGCAAACAACTCTAGCCGCCCAACACGCTGGGGTAGCCCGCCACGCCTATAACTGGGGCTTAGAAGTCTGTCGGCAAGCCCTGGAGAACCAGCAAAAACTTCCCACCGCCATTGACCTGCACAAGCGCCTAGTGGCCGAGGTGAAGAAAGAACATCGCTGGTACTACCAGGTCTCCAAATGCGCCCCTCAGCAGGCATTACGCAACTTGGAGCAAGCCCTTAAGCGCTGGCGGGGTGGGTTGGGGAAGTTTCCCCGCTTCAAACGCAAGGGAGTGCGAGACAGCTTTTACCTGGAAGGGAGTATTCGCACTTCTGGCAACCGCATCAAGGTACCTATCTTCGGTTGGCTGCGCTGCGCAGAGCTGCTCCCGGTGACCACACCCAAGAACGTGGTTGTTAGCTTGAGAGCATGACTCTAGTCAATAATAAGCTCAACTATACTGAAAATAATGTATAATATGTTCAGTACGGATTACTACCAGTTGATCTTTCTGTTTACTTTCGAGTCTGCCAACATGGTAGCCAAAGCAAAGCAGAAAATTGGTAGTAAGACGACACGGAAACTGCGCTTTGGGTATTCTACTCAAAGCTTTGCGGGATACCGCCATTCTGTTTGGAAACAAACAGAATGCTATCGCTGCATAGTTGAACAGTGATGTTCAGCAGTGTTCAGCGTAAATGTATCAGACGCGACAGGCACTGAACACTCTGGAAGTGTTTGTTAGCGTTTCGTAGGTCTTTCGGAGCGGTCATCAGTACCCCGTTGAGCAGCCAGAAATTGTATTGTTAAGCTTAACGCACGGATGGCAGTATCCGGCCATGCCCCGAGTGACAACTGCTGACGAGCTGCTGACAGAATATGCCTCTGGCGAGCGCAACTTTCAAGAATCCAACCTGGTGGGGGTGGACTTGGTGCGCTCCAACTTGCAAGGGGTGAATCTGAGAGGGGCCAACCTCTCCTTTGGCAAGCTGAGTGGCATTAACCTGCAGGAAGCCGATTTGCGCGGCGCCGATCTCAGCTCGGCCAACTTGATGGGGGCCAACCTCCGCGGGGCCAATCTTTGGGAAGCCAACTTGATCGGCGCGGATCTCAGCTTTGCCGACTTGCGGGAAGCCAACTTGCACGGTGCCTACCTTTGGGAAGCCAAGCTGACCCGTGCACAACTGCAGGGATCCGATCTAAGCGGGGCAAAAATCGGCGGAGCAGTGCTGACCGGCGCTGACCTCAGCGGAGCCACCCTACCCGACGGGAGTGTGCGGGCTTGAGCCACCCCCCCAGCAGACAAGGCAGAATGGAACTGTTGCGACGGGATCCCTGATGTTGCTGCTGTTCAACTTGGTCTTGACACTGCTGCTGGCTTTGGGAGTGGCAGTCCTGGCCGGGCAAAACCCCACCACCCTGACCGTACATTTCTTAATGTGGCGCTCGGTGGAGCTGCCTTTGGGATTTCTCATTGCCGCGGCTGTCGGCTTGGGCCTGTTGACGGTGGGGCTGGGCTCTCTCCTCTGGCCTGGGCGCAGCTTTTCTGCCACCGCCCGCCAATTACAAGAGCGGGTGCGCCAACTGGAAATGCAGGATCAACCGCCCCAATAACGCACAATTGCCAAAGGGATCCCTCTGCTTTCTGGCTTTGGCTCAACGGCTTCGCTCCCGCCGTTGACTTGCTGGACGATTTTGTCGGTGGCCCTGAGGAAAGCGTGCCGAAATAGCTCGCCGACTGAGACTGGGCGTAAGCTGAGAAAGGATCCCTTCGCCGTCTGCTTGATCAGTGCGTATCTCCAACCGTAACCATGCCTCATTCCCAACCCACTTCCCCGGATCCCTCTCCCCAAGACCCACGGGCCCTGCGCAAAGCCCTGCGCGGATCCAGCACCTACTTCGCCAAGGGGTTTGAAGAACACAAGGATCAGGCTCAACTGGAGCTGCAAACCACCTACAAAAGCCCCCTTGTGGAGCAAATCCGCGCCCAGGCTTACCGCTATCAGCGGGGCGACATTACCATTCACCTGGCCAGGGCCTTTGGCTTTTGCTGGGGTGTGGAACGGGCGGTGGAATATGCTTATGAAGCGCGGCGACGCTTTCCGGATCGGCAACTGTGGATCACCAACGAGATCATCCACAACCCTCTGGTAAACCAGCACCTGAAGGAGATGGGGATCCGCTTTGTGGAGAAAGGCCCGGACGGCAAGAAGGACTTTTCTCAGATCCGGCCCCAAGATGTGGTGATCTGGCCTGCTTTTGGGGCGAGTGCCTCGGAAATGGCGTTTTTCCGGTCGCAGGGCAATGAGATCGTCGATACCACCTGCCCCTGGGTTTCCCGCGTGTGGAACCAAGTGGACAAGCACCGCGCGGCTCAATTCACCTCTGTGATCCACGGCAAGTACAACCACGAGGAAACCGTAGCCACCAGCTCCTTTGCCGAAAAATATCTGGTGGTGCTGAACCTGGAAGAAGCAGAATGGGTCGCTCGCTACATTTTGCAAGGCGGAGATGCGGCAGAATTTCGGCGGCGCTTCGGCAAGGCCACTTCCCCCGGTTTTGATCCGGATCGCGATCTAGAGCGGATCGGCATCGCCAACCAAACCACCATGCTAGAGGGGGAGACCCGCGCCATTGCTAAGCTCTTTGAGACCACCATGCTGCGCAAATATGGCCCCCAGGAGTTGGACAATCACTTCATGAGCTTCAACACCATCTGCAATGCCACCCAAGAGCGGCAGGACGCCATGTTCGAGCTGCTGGAGCAGCCTTTGGATGTGGTGGTGGTGATCGGGGGGTTTAATTCCTCGAATACCACCCACTTGCAGGAAATTGCCCTGGCCAAGGGCTTGCCTTCCTTCCACATCGATGGCCCCGACTGCATCCAACCCAACAACCGCATCCGCCACAAGCCTCTTCACCAAGACCCGACGGTTACCGAAGGGTGGCTACCCGATGGGCCGGTGCAAATCGGCATTACCTCCGGTGCCTCTACCCCAGACCGCGTTGTCGAGGAGGTGATTCAACGCATCTTCGCCCTGCGTGAAGAACCTCGGCGGATCCCTGCCTAGGGATCCCTTCCCTCTTCCCTTTGAGCGTGCTCAACACCCTTTTTCAGGTTTATCCTCCCTTGCTGGGCTGGACGCTGCTGGGTTTTTTTCTCCAGAAGGGGCTGCCCGGCGACTGGAAGCGTTGGCTGGATCCCCACGCCTTGGGGCGGTTCATGTTCTGGGTGGGGGTGCCCCTCAGCATTGTCGGGTTTATGCAGGGGGTGGATCTGTCGGGCCAAATCTGGGTCGCCCCTCTGATCTGTTGGCTGTCGGTGGGGCTGGGGTTTGCCTTGACCAGCGCCTGGCTGTGGTGGCAGCACCGTGGTGTGGGGGATGTCCCCAACTGTTGGAGCAGCGCACAGCAGGGCAGCTTTCACCTGACCGCCACTCTGGGGAACACCGGGTATTTGGGCTACCCCATCTGCTTGGCTGTGGCCGGAAGGGCTTACTTTGGCTGGGCCCTGTTCTATGATCTGCTGGGCACTCTGTTCATGGCCTACGGGTTTGGCGTGTGGGTGGCCAGCCGCCACGGCAGTTCCCATGCCCAACCTTGGCAGGTGGGCCTCCACATTTTGCGCACCCCTGCTCTTTGGTCTTTTGCTATGGGCCTACTGCTGACCCGCGAACCCCTGCCGGGTTGGCTCTCTCAAGGGTTGGCGGCTTTTGCCTGGAGCATGATCCCGCTCAGTTTGATGATTTTGGGGATGCGGCTGGCCCAGGTGAAGCGCTGGGGATCCTTTCTTGCCGCCGGAGTGGCCCTCTTGATCAAAATTGTGATTGTGCCGCTCTTGGTGGGAATCGGCCTTGCCTTCACCCCCTACCCGCCTCTGGCCAAGCTGGTGCTGGTCCTGCAGAGCGGTATGCCCCCCGCCATCGCCACCCTGGTGCTCACGGAAGAATACGACTTGGATCGGGAAATTACCGTAACTGCCTTGGCCGTGGGGTACTTAGCCGCCTTGCTGACCTTGCCCCTCTGGCTGGGACTCTGGGGATCCTAATAGGCCAGGTGAGACAAGGTTTGCTCGAGGTAGCTATGCACCAGTTGATCCAGCTCTGCTTCCTGAGTGGGCAACTCCCGGCCCTGGAGCCATCCCCGAAAACCCGAGCTTTCCACAATGGCCTGCCGCAATGGCTTCCAAACTGCTTGCGTGCGCAGTGCTGTGAGGGCCTCTGGCTCGCTGGAGTGCTCCGCACCGCTGTTGCGAGCGTGAACGGAGCTGAGAGCAGGATTGGTCATGAGAAGAAGGTGAGTAGGAGTGATCCACCCTCAGAATAACTCGGATCCCAGTTGGCTTTGGCTCTCTAGGATACAAATCTCCCCCTCTGTTCTGAACAAGCCTTCTCTCAGTCGCTCAAGCCAAAAAATCCTCAATATAGTCATTCCAAACTAGATTGAGACACTCCCCAGGCGTTCCGCGCTGCTTCCGCGGCCACCCCCAGACCTTCTCCCAGAGGGAGAGAGGAGCTGGACAGAAATGTTTCATTCCTGTTTAAAATGACCATACATCCCATCAACTCGAGCAAGAGGCCCAGGGATCCCTAAACGAACAATTGGCTGCGCTGCTCGACCCGCAAAGTTGGCCCCAAGGCATTGAGAAGAGAGACGCCGTAGCTGCGGACGATAATGCGGCTATCCAAAATGGCCACCCATCGGGTGGATGAGCTGGAATCTTCTCCCGAATCAGAGCTTTGCCGCAGAGGCGCAACAGCCCGTTGCAACTGGGCAGCGGCCACCGGCAAAAGGTACTGACGGAACCAGTCCTGCTGGGTGCGTTGCAGATATTGCACCCGTCCGGCCACCCTCGGGTCTTCCACAGAAGGGAAGGGCAAAGTGGCGATCACCATCAGCTCAGGGCGCGGCAAGCCAGCCTTGTGGTGCAGCCAGTAGGGCCAGTCGCAGACCAAAATGCCCTTTTCGCCGGGGAACGGGCTGTTTACCCGCACCCGTGAGCCGAATTCGGCAGCCAAAGCCGCCCCCACCTGTGCCTGCAGAGGTTGATCCGACACCAACACCACCACAAAGCCTTGCGCTTGAGGGATCAAGTTTTTCAGCTCTTGCAGCAGGTGATCCCGAAATAGAGGGCTGTTGGGCAGGGGGAGGCGCGGCAAGTAAAGGGAAAGCTCCGCCCCGCCAGAACGTGGCCAACCCTCGCCTGAGGCAAACCGCAGCGGCGTCAAATCCGGCAAGCCCAACCGTCGCCGATAGGTTTCCGCCTGGCGATCCAGATCCAGCGCTTCCCCAATAATCACCACCGGCTGTGTGGCCCAAATGGGGGCCAGCCAATCCTGCAGAGCCGTCGGGCTGTGGTGAAGGGTGAGGCGACCGGTTTCTCGGTCGGTTTCGGCCCACCAAATCCATTTGGAGACGGGATCCCCCTCAGAGCTGAGCCGCCGGCGGATTTGATCCCAGGGATCCGGCAGCCAGCCGGGGTAGCCTGTCACCAAAGACAGCACAGCATCCAGGTGAACCTGTTCATCCGCATGAAGCAGACAGCGGGAAAGAGGCCGCCGCAAAAGCTGCAGGGACAAATTGACCTGAACCTGGGAGAGCTGCTCCGCCTCGGCAGGGAAGATTTGCCGGAGCTGTTGCCAATGGCTGGCTTCCAGGGTCACCGTTAGCGCCTGGTAGGCCCAATCTTCCAGGTCTTCGGCTCCATCCAGGATCAAAGGGATCCCTGTCGGCACTTGCGAGGATCCCTTTCTCAAGCGAGCTTGCAGCCAATCCAGGGGATCCACCAACAGCAACCCCTGGAAATCGGGATCCGGCCAACGGTCTTTTTGCAGGACGGGCTTATGCAACTGCAGGGTGTGCTGTAGCCAGGGGATCTCTTCCCCCAAAATTTGCGCCTGCACAGGAGCTGTGGCACAGAGCAAGGTGGGGTTGGGCCACATCAGGGCCGGCAGCAGATAACTGAGGCGGTGCTGACCCCCAGCGGGCACCTGGATCAAGGTGCTGCGACCCAGCCGCAACCCCCGCGCCACCATGCGAGCCATCGTCAACTGGTGGGGCCACAGGGCTTCGGGAGACTGCCGCAAAAGCTGCCGCAACTGTTGGTGGACTTCAACCTCAATCACAGTTCAGTACGCCGGGGGTCTGCCACAGACGGTAGGGTGAACTAGCCTATTCTAGGGTAGAGAAGAAAACCAAAGCCCATCTCTGGGGTGAGCGATGTCTCTTCTAGCTGCTGTTTCCACGGGATCCCTGCTTCTGGATCGCTCCGGGTGGGGCCGTTTGCGCATGAAGGGATCCCCAGGCTTGGACTATCTGCACAACCAAAGCACCCAAAATCTGAAGGCCCTCAAGCCAGGGCAGGGGGCCGACACGGTTTTCGTGACCCCCACCGCCGGCATCCTGGATTTGGCAACGGTGTACGTGGGAGAAGAAGACTGCTGGATCTGGACTTCACCCCAGCGGCGCAGCCTGCTGATGCAGAGTTTGGGGCGCATGCTGCCTTTGGTGCGGGGAGCACAGTTGAAAGATGAGACAGATCAGACCTTTGGTTTTGGATTGCTCGGATCCCAGAGTCAGGCTCTCCTGGAGCAAGTGGTGAGCTCAGAAGAGATCCCGACCGGGCCTCATGAGCACCGCCCCGTGGAGATCCAGGGGATCCCTGTCCATCTGGCTTGTGGCACGGGTCTTGCCCAGCCGGGGTTTACCCTCTGGGGCACCATTGACCAGAAAGTCGCTCTTGAAGAATGCTTGCTCCAAGCCGGAGCCAAGCTGGCCCCACCTGAGCTGTGGGAAGTCCTACGCCTAGAAGCGGGTCGCCCCGCCGCCGACCGAGAGCTGACCTCAGACTACAACCCCCTAGAAGCCGGCCTGTGGCGAGCTGTTTCCCTTGACAAAGGTTGCTACGTTGGCCAGGAAGTCTTGGCCAAGCAGGTAACCTACCGGCGCATTCGGCAAACTTTGTGGGGGATCCGCCTTCAAGGAGAAGCTCGTCCTGGCACAGAGATTTTGCGGCAGGGGGAAAAGATTGGGCTGCTGACCAGTGCAGGCCAAACTTCGCAAGAGTACCTGGGATTGGGATACGTGCGCACCAAGTTTGAGCCCGCCGAAGGTCTACAAGTAGAAGTCGGCTCGGTGCCGGGAGTCCTGACTCGAATGCCGTTTTTGAGCTTTCCGCCTATTGTCTGAGGTTGTTTTTGCAGACCTCTCTCCTCTCTTTTCTAGAGGGAGAAGCGTAGGCGAAACACCGCAACTCACCAGTCAAAGTGGCGGCGAAAGCGGGGATCCCGTCGATCCTTTTTGCGTCGGTTGCAGGTTTTGCACAACGTTTGCAGATTGCTGATATCGTTACTGCCCCCTTGGGCAATGGGGATGATGTGATCGATCTGAAGCTGAACCTCTGGGGGCGACTTTCCGCAACCGCGACAACGGAAGCCGTCTCTTTGGAAAACATACTCCCGCACGGCTGCTGGAATTAGAATCCTTTCGCCGGATTTTCTTTCTTTCATCGTTATTCATCCATACTGCGAAGATCGTCCAGTGGAGACTTTTCATCTAGAGGTTCTAATATCTCTTGGTCGGGTTCTTTTATCAGAAATTCAGGATTGTCAGGATAAAAGTCAATCGTAACTTCTACTCTTACTTTTACTCTACCGGTCTGCCAACCGTTAGTTTTAGGAGAAAGAATCGAGCATGGAACTCCTTTATAGAAAAAATGAACCTGATCTTCATGGGGAATACCTGTTTGTATCTCAGACGAACTCAAGTGACTGTTTAGTCCGCTTCCCATTTGGTCAAACCTCAGGAAATAAGAATTGATAGAATCGCAAAGCTTGGAAATCATGTAGACTTTCTGCTTATTGTTCTTGTTGATAAAAGTGATAACTCCGTCTCCCAGTTGGCTAAGATTAATGGATGTTTTTGTCATCTTATCGACCTCAAGACATAGAGACAACAATCCACGGTGAGCCAGGACGTAAGAGTTTAGCAGGAATTCCTTTCACGTTAGTTATTCCGTTCAAGTTGCTCCATAGAATCGAGACTCCCTTTTCGCTAAGTTTGCTGGATAAGTAGGATCTGATACTCTCATAAACAATCTCTGAGTACACCTGAGCAAACTCTTGCGAGTAGATTAGGCGTCCTCCTATATCAATGACAGTATTTTGGAAAATATCTAGCTCAACAAAGCACTCCTGAGATTGATCATTACTTGACACTTGCCCAACCCCCTCTATGTCTCTCTGGCTTAGGCTAGCTCTCACTTTCGCGAAGGTCATCCAGAGGGGATCCGCTGCTGCTCTCTGAGCCTGTATCCTCTGGCTCAAACTCTACAATGATCCGCAATCTGACTCTGCCTTTTTCCCAATCTTTCTTGCCCGGCACCAAGAGTTGACAAGCAAGTCCCTGCCCAAACCACTTCGCTTCTTGCAACAATTTTTCTTCTGGCTTGGGAGCAAGAAGGCTACTGGCAATGTTGAGCAAGTCTTCCGGCGGCAGGATCCCTGAGGATCTCAAGGCCGCAATGAACAAGCGATTCAGCTCTTCTTTCTTGGTCAAGTCCTCTTGGGCTGCTTTGACCAAGTTGGCAACCTTGAAAGTTTTCTCTCTTACAGAGAGGATCCCTTCTGGGTGCTGCTGTAGAGGTATTGATTTGGATCCCATGACTTTATCTGGATCAAGTGAAAGGCCAAAAACAAAGACAAGCCGCTCTATCTCAGATCATCGAGGATGCTATCCAACTCTGGAAAACTCTCGTCTATGGGTGTAGAACGATCAAGAGCGACTGCTTCGCTTGCATTGCTGTCACCTACTTGCTGTTCAGGAAGACTTGCCAAAATCTGAACTGACTCACCAACAGAGGAAGGTTCAGGACGAGTAATCAAGGGCAGCATCTCACGATTGAGGCCCAAAGCTTGCAAGCAGAGGTTGATCCCAGAAACAGCTTGGTTGTACTTGTCTATGCTTGCCTCCAGTTCTTTCAGCCGCTGTTGGTTAAGCGCAATTTTCTCTTCAGCCTCTTTTCTGAGAGTTGCTTCCATGAACTGCTTTGCTTCTGGGTACTTTTGCAAAATCTCATCGGCTACTTGCTTGGCAACCGGCAATAGCTGAGTTTTCAGAGTATTGTTGGTCTCTTGTCGGAAGCTAGAACGCACTGTCTGGTTAATTTTCGGCTCGAAGTCAAGCTTAAGTAATTGTCGGATTCCAGGCTCTGCGTCGCGAATAGCAGAGATGTCATAAGATTGGCTGGTTTGCTTTAGGACTTCTCGAAACTGGTAGATCGAGAATGTTCCTTCGTCGTAGAAGCGGGGACTTTCTCTGAGGTAGCGGTCGCACTCTTTTCGGGCACCATTGACAAGAGAACTCAAAGTTACATCTCTAACCAAAAGAAGCTTTTTCTCCAAGTCCCCATCGGATCCCAGTAGGCGAAACAACTGCCTGTAGTAGCTCGAGCTGCGAACTTCATCAACAAGGCGACGAAAGAAGTTCTCTACAAGCGTGCTGGCTGATTCTACCAGGATGTCCTCTAGATGGTTGGATAAATAGTAAAAGGCTTCGACCAATACAGCTAAGAATGGAGCTGTGGAGTTGCGGGGACGAATGCGAACGGCTTGACTGTAAACATTGTCCAACGAAAAAGTATCCAAAAGCTCATCTAGCCTCCGTACCATCCTAGCCTGCAATTTACGGAAATCGTTCTCAAATTCTTTGTTTTCTCCGTTAATAACTTTATTGACTACTGTCTGGATATGCTCGTCAAACTCTCGGCCAATACTGGCTAGCTGCTGATTGATCAGCGTCAGCTCATAGGAAATCATGCTGTCAATCTCTTTGGGCTGGCTATCAATGTCTCGGTAGAGATCTAGATAGGACTTCCTCATCTCGATGCAGAGAGGTTGCAAATCATCGGCCAGCGCGGAAAATAGCTGTGGCCGCTTTTCTTCCGTTAAATAACGAGTGATCCCAGCCCGAAAGTCTTCAATACCGCTATCTTTAATCATATACTCAATCAAAGGTTTTCCCCACTCCCTCAGAATCCGAACGTAGTTATTTATGGGTGTGTCGTACCCATGTACAGAAGGGCGGAACGGGGATCCAACCAACCTACCTGACGTGCAGTACTTGTTAAACTCGCTGACAAACTGGGGTGTTTCTTCCCCACCACCCAATTCTTTGATGCTTTCTGAAAAAATCGTATCCAGTCCAAATCGATCCTCGGGGGTAGTTGCCTTGATCTGGGAACCATAGAAGCCGAGAAGGCCGCTTGTCTTAAATACGCGGAGTTGACGAAACTGCTGGTCGATAATGTTTTCTAGTCTCTGCTTTAGTTGTGCGTTGTACCAAGTCTCGTCAATCCGGTTAAACACATAGAAGACGCGATCCCTGATGCTATCATTACTTTGAATATGCTCAATAAGCTCTGTCTCTTCCTTGGTCAGCTCACCCGTTGCAGCACACTTGAGAACGCAAACAACTGCGGACGTATCCGGATCGGCAATTTTTCGATAAGTACGCTCTGCATCCGCTTTGACTGGAGCATCGATCCCAGGAGTATCGACAATAACGTTTCCATCTTCCAGCAAGGGGTGGTGGCAATAGTATTCCACCTTTCGCAAAACTGCGCTATTGGCGCCGCGCCGGGCAAAACCCGCAGCTTCCCTTAGGTTGCCGAAGTTGAGCTGCTCCATTGAGAAAACTTTGTTCTCGGTAGGGTGAATTTTGTCCCGGTTCTGCTGGAAACCTGTAATCAACAAGCGAAGTGCATCCGCCTGCTTCGCCCGCTCTGACTTGCTTTTGCCTCCCTCCTGCTGAATAATAGCCTCAGCACGCTCCTTCAGGGGATTCAGTGCAGTGTCTTCCAGCCTGCTGAGTGACGGAGCCAAGTTTAGGAAAGCGCAGAAGGCGGTCATCTGTTCTTGCACTTCCTGCTCGCTAAGAAAAGTGAGCACTACCCTCTCCGCATTTGGCTCTGCGTAGGCGATGTAGCACTCTGTCCCTGTGGCGTGCCCCTCGGCGCTGTAGAGAAGCTCTCTTTCTAAGAGGGCATTGATTAGCATAGACTTGCCGGCACTGAAAGCACCGGCAAAGACAATCTCGAAGGTTGGAGAAATAGCTTTGCTGAGGGAAGCTTGAATCCGAGTGGTATCTTGCTTGCCCGAAAAAGTGGAATCCTGATGCCAGAGTTGCAGGATAGCTTCAACCTGCTCTTTCAAGTTCTCACACTGAGGCAGGAGCTTTACAGACATAAGAGAGCAATCTCCACAGAGGCTGCTGGGATTATAACTTGCCTATGCTTGAGGTGAGGATTCCTACAGCAATTTTCTTCAGTGCTGGAGCTGTTCGAGATTTCGACCTAAGTCTAAGTCCAGATACCTACCTGAGCTCTTGAGTGAGAGCAAGGTTCTTTGTTGGCCAATACCGGGAAACTTCGCTGCCATCGTGACCCTCTCCGCCAGCATCCCAGATCTGGCAACGACGTATATGGATCCCAAGCCGGAGCGGAGCTGGCCCTGACAGAATTTTTGGGAATCTCTGTGCCCAGAAGCTGGTCATCCCGCCACCGAGCAAGAGCTGGCTCCAGACTACAGACTCCAAAAGGCAGTCTTGTGGCAGGCTGCTTCCCTTGGCAAAAGTTGCTGTATTGGCCAGGAAGTCTTGGCCAAGGGAGTGATGTATGGACACCCTGTGGGGGATCCGTCCTGGCGCAGAGGTTTTGCGGCAGGGGGAAAGGATTGGTCTGCTGGCCGGTGCTGGCTTGACTTCGTGGGGGTGCCTGGGATTGTGAGCCAAGAAAGAAATTCTTAAAAAGCTTTCGCCAGACGCAAAACCGCATTTAGGATTGGCTTCTAGGGTTCGTTAGCGAGTAACCTGCACCCTCGTTTTCAGAATCATCTGCTACCGAACCCGCTGCGTCTTGTCAGCCCAACCGATTTCTTCAGTGCAGGCTGCTTGAACCGTTGGCTTAATGTTCTGCCTTCAACTGCGATGGACTCTTCGATCTCTCAATCCCAACCTTCTTCCCGGCGGGATCCCGTGCCTTCGGGCAAGCTTTCCCGGCGCATAGGGCAAGCCCTACTGGGGTTAGCATTGGCCACTTGGCTGTTAATGGGGTTGGGCAGTGCCACCCGCGTCATGAATGCTGGGCTGTCTTGTCCAGATTGGCCCCTTTGCTACGGGGCAATTGTGCCCAGCCAGCAGATGAACCTGCAAGTCTTTTTGGAATGGTTTCACCGCATGGTGGCTTCTGGGGTAGGCTTGGCTACCTTGGTTCTAATGGGGTTTGCTTGGCTGAAGCGTCAGGCATTGCCCACTTGGCTGCCCTGGGGTTTGAGTTTGGCTTTTGCCCTGGTCTTGATGCAAGGGATCCTGGGCGGGCTGACGGTCACGGAGCTGCTGCGCTTTGACATTGTGACAGCCCACTTGGGCACGGGCCTGCTGTTCTTTGCCACTCTGCTTACTCTGGGATTACTGATCTTGACAGGATCCGGTTCCGAGGGCTTCGTCCTGCCGGCACGACTGGGTGAAGGACCGTTTTCCGTCGGCTACTTGCCTTGGCTGGGCTTGGGGGCGGTGCTGCTGGTGTATGTCCAGAGCCTTCTCGGTGCCTTGGTGGCCTCCCAATGGGCGTTGCATCAATGCTTTGCTGCCGGCGAGCTGTGCTGGGTGATGAACAGCCACCTGCTGGGAGTTGCTCCGGCCACCCTTGGGGTGTTGGCAGTAGCGGTGGCCACCGGGCTACGGCGCAAGCGGATCCCCTGGCTCCTCAAGCTTCTGGGTCATGGATCTGTCGGCCTGCTGCTGGTTCAGGTGGGGATCGGCGTTTTGACCTACCGTTACCGGCTGCAGGTGGAGCCTCTGACGGTGGCCCATCAGATGGTGGGGGCAGCTTTGCTGGCCTGTTTGCTGGCTTTTACGGTGCTGGCCTGGCAAATGCGAAGCCGAGGGGAAGAAGGCCGGTGGATGGCCGTAACCGCAGAAATGACCGGTGAGTGAATTTCCATGCAAAATAGCGTTTTAACTGACCGTCTGGCTTCCTACCAGGAGCCAATAGGGGGGATCCCTGCCGAGCAGAGCCCATGTGCTCTGGGGCGCGAACGCCAGGCGCTTGTCCAGGTTTTGCGCAGCTACAGCCAGTTGGTGAAGCCCAAGATCATCGCCCTCTTGCTGATGACCACGGCTGGGGCCATGTGGATGGCAGGCAACACCGACCCGTTCAGGTTTTTCATCACCCTTTTGGGGGGAGGAATGGCGGCGGCGGCAGCCAACGTCATCAACATGGTGTATGACGCCGATATCGATCGGATGATGGAGCGAACCCGTCATCGCCCCTTGCCTTCCGGTCGAATCCGAGCGCAGGATGCTCTGATTTTTGCCGGGATCCTGGCTTTGACTGCTTTTGGGCTGTTGGCCACGTTCACCAACCTGCTGGCTGCCAGTTTGGCCATGTCGGGGATCCTGGTGTACGTGGGGGTCTACACCCACTGGCTGAAGCGCTCCAGCACGCAAAATATTGTCATCGGTGGAGCGGCAGGAGCCATCCCGCCTTTGGTGGGCTGGGCAGCGACCACAGGTGAGCTGAGTTGGGCTGCCTGGGTGATGTTTGCCATTATCTTTTTGTGGACTCCACCCCACTTCTGGGCTTTGGCCATTCTGAAGCAGGAAGACTACGCTCGCGCGGGGGTGCCGATGCTGCCGGTGGTCGCGGGCGAAAGGATCACTGCCGCGCAGATTTTGCTCTACGCGCTGCTGATGGTTCCGGTCAGCCTGTTGCTGGTTTACCCATTGGGAATGCTGGGATCCTTTTATCTGAGCGTCGCGGCGCTGCTGGGATCCCTCTTGGTTTGGAAGGCGGTGCAGTTGCTGCAGGATCCCTGCAATCGAGATCGGGCAGCCTCGCTCTTCACGTTTGCCAACCTGTATCTGCTGCTGTTGTGCGGGGCCATGGGTCTGGATAGGTGGTCGTTGACCCACACCCTCTGGAGCCAGGCCACTGCGTCCCTCCAAGGGATTTACACCACCCTCATAGCGCTGGCCAGCTGACTTGCGCGAATGGGGGATCCCTGGGTTGATAACCCCCGTTGGCCAGCCGGTTTTTCCTCAAAATTGCGGCCCATTCTCAGAGAGTGGCACTCCATACCGTGCAGGGTAGAATGAGCTGATCATTAGCCAAGCAAGACACACCCGGCCATGACCAATGAGGAAATTGAGACGCGGTTTGTCCAGTTGGCCGAAGCTGTGACCAGGGTGGCCAATACAGTTGCCCAGGTTACCGATGCTCAGCTTGCCTTGCAGACTCTTTCGGGGCGTCTCGCTGAGGTTGTCCTGGAATTGCGGCAGGAAGTGCGGGAATTGCGGCAGGAGCTGAGAGAATTGAGGCAGCGGCAGGCTGAATCGGATCAACGCTTTGAGGTTCTCCTTCAGGAAATCCGCTTCTTGATCCGCCGCCAGGGAGAGGGGCAACCATGACCGGGTTTGCCGCTATGCCTTGCCTGTTTCCCACGAGGCCACAGATTGCTGGGTCGAAGACATTGGATTGGAACGGAGCGATATCACCATCGGTGTGAATTGTGGGAAAGGCTGGGGATCCCTTTTCCACTGCTGTTTTTTTGCTCCTGGTTCTTGCTGGCGAACCTTTGGCCTGTCAATTCGCCGGGGCTAACCGTCTTGGTGAGCTTTGCAGGTTCCAGGGTTGAAGAGTCCCAGAACCCTGGCCTGCCGGAAACTCTCCAGGCTTTGGATGCTGTTGTATCATAACCAACTCACAATCAATGGAGCTTAGCGGACTTGAACCGCTGACCCCTTCAATGCCATTGAAGTGCTCTACCAACTGAGCTAAAGCCCCAATCACTTGGCTTCGAGCCAGAATCCCGCTCAAGGATCCAACTTTCTATTCCATTCTACACCTGCAGCCTGTAGAAGCTGCCTTATTGGTAAAAAGTGCTGGGATCCCATACTAGATAAGGGGAGGATCCTTGTCAATAGTTTGGATGGCTCAACTGGGGGGAAGCAACAGTGGGGTTTGCTCGGCCCTCAGCCTTTTGTTGCCCGGCATCCCAGGAAGCCCGCAGGGTGGTAGAACGGAGTCAGTGGCAATTGAGGGGCCTGTGACACAAGAAACTCTGCTTAACCGCACTTTGGCAGCTTCTTTGCTGGTCGTCTGCCTTATCGCGGCCATTGTCGGGGGCACGCGCCCTGCCCCAGAGTCTACCCGAGGCGGGGTCGGTCTAGAGGCCGCACGGGGGGCGGATCGCATCGAGGTGGTCACCCTGGAAGGAGCGATAGGCAGCCCAGGGGGTTCGACTTTGGTAGGCCTGCCCACTTCTCCTGTGGAACAGTTGCGGGAGGCAGCACGGGATCCCTCTGTCAAGGCTGTATTGCTGCGCATCAACAGTCCCGGCGGAGCTGTGGGATCCAGCCAGGAACTCTACCGTGCCGTAACTGCTCTGCACGAGGCGGACAAGCCGGTGATCGCTATCCTAGAAAACATTGCTGCCAGTGGGGGGTACTACGTGGCCAGCGCTGCCGACAAAATCTATGCCAACCCTGGCACCCTGACCGGCAGCATAGGGGTTATCATCAGCGGCCTCAGCTTTGGTAAGTTGCTGGAGAACTACGGCATAGAGCCGCAGACCTTCAAAACCGGCGAGTACAAAGACCTTCTCTCTCCTTTCCGCAGTGCCACTCCTCAAGAGCAGCGCCTTCTGCAAAACTTGGTGGAGGATACCCTCGAGCAGTTCATTCGCGATGTGGCCCAAGGACGCCAGCACTTGCCAGAAAAGGCAGATGAGGTGCTGGAAGCAGAGATGATCGCGCGACGGCAGAGCTTGGATGAAGACCGGGTGCGACAATTGGCCGATGGACGCATCTTCACCGGGGCGCAAGCTGTGGAGGTGGGCTTGGTGGATGCTTTGGGGGGGTACACGGAGGCGGTGGAGGATCTGCGGCGCATGACCGGGGATCCCTCTTTGTCGCCGGCGGGTGAGGGAGAGGGCTTCCAACGAGTACTGCGACGCCTGTTAAGCCAAGGACTGTCCTCGCAAAGGCAAGCCGCTTGGCTGGGCCGGCTGTTGGAGAGCAACGAGGCTGTTGGGATCCCAGACGTGCCGTTGCTGTGGATGGCGCCGGAGTGGACTTTGCGCTAAACCTAAATCTAATCAGGACGGGTTTTGGGTGTGGGGGGTGAACGGTGAATCGAGAACCGGTCGCGCCGGCGGCGCAGGGCACTTTGAGAGCAGCTGCTCTGGGAGTGCAGGGCAATACTTGGAGAGAGGGATCCCAGAAGGCCAATTCCTTGGCGGAGCTGGATTGGGCCATCGACCTGGAGCTGTTGACCAGTCGGGCTTGGGTGGAAATTGACGCAGCCCAGCTGCGAGAAAACCTGCGACTGTTGCAGAGGCGCCTAGGCTCAAACGTCGAGATCTGGGCGGTGGTGAAGGCCAATGCCTACGGGCATGGGGCGCAGTTGGTGGCTCCCGTGGCTGTTGCGGCTGGGGCCAAGGGGCTATGTGTGGCCACCCTGGCCGAAGGGATCGAGTTGCGGCAAACGGGGCTGCAGGCTCCGGTTCTGGTGTTGGGAGCTTTGAATACTTGGGCGGAGCTACAGCAGGCCATGGCAGCCCGGTTGGAGGTCAGCCTCACCTGCACAGACCAAATCCCGCTGATGCGCCAGGTAGCCCGTTGGGCCGGGCGCCCCGTCCCGGTGCATGTCAATGTGGATACGGGTATGACCCGTTTGGGGATCCCCTGGAAGGAAGCTGCAGCCGTGTGGGGGCAGATTTGTCGGATCCCGGAGCTGGAAGGCTGTA
The DNA here is from genome assembly GCF_054060015.1 of Thermostichus sp. MS-CIW-25. Classification (NCBI taxonomy): domain Bacteria; kingdom Bacillati; phylum Cyanobacteriota; class Cyanophyceae; order Thermostichales; family Thermostichaceae; genus Thermostichus; species Thermostichus sp. MS-CIW-25. The sequence goes on along the minus strand of NZ_JBSSCS010000012.1, from coordinate 2,555 downwards.
GCTTGTTTTCCCATTTGGCGACGGCGGACGAGCCCCATTCTCCAGTCATGGAACAGCAGCACGCCCGCTTTGCCCAGGTGGTGGAACAGATCCGCCAAGCCGGGGATCCCTTACCGGCGCTGCATCTGGATAACTCAGCCGGTGCTTTAACCCATCTCCACTACTCCCGTGTGCGTTTGGGGTTGGTCCTCTATGGCCTGTCCCCTGCCCCTCACTTGCCGGTGCCAGGTCTGCAGCCAATTCTGCGGCTCAAGGCGCGGCTGTCCCACATCCAAACTGTGCCTGCTCAAACTGGCGTGAGCTATGGGCATCGCTACATCACCTCTCGCCCCAGTCGCATTGCCACTCTGGCCATCGGCTATGCGGATGGGATCCCACGGCGGCTTTCCGGCTGGCTGCGAGGATGGGTGCGCGGCGGCTTGATCCAACAGGTGGGCACAATCACGATGGATCAATGTATGTGGGATGTAACCGAGAGGCCGGATATCCAGGTGGGGGATGTGGTGGAGCTGCTGGGCCCCAATCTGGCAAATGCGGGTTTATCTGTGCAGGATTGGGCCGATCAGTTGGGTACTATTTCCTATGAGTTGCTGTGTGGACTTTCTGCCCGTCTGCCAAGAGTGTTGGTTAATTCTCTGGGTTTTGATGATGCCTGACACGACAGATTGGATTGTCTCAAGCACGGATAGGAGCGGGCCAGAGGCTGTTCGCGTCGGCAGCAGAGGGCTTGACTTGACGTGTCAACAGAGAGTAGAGCAGCATCGAAGGTAATCGAGGGCACTCCTGATCACTGAAAACAGTGACTTGGCGGCGGATTCGGTTCCCATTGGGAGGTAGCGATGGCGGAGCAACATAAGCCTCTGAAGAGCCTGGAAAATCAAATGGAACGGGCTGTTCTGGAGATGGTCAATGAAATCCTGCTGATGGAGAGTCAACAGCGCTACTGCTTCTGCGAGAAATTCTGTAACGATGCTGCCGCCCTGGCCTTGAACAACCTCCAGCCTCGATACGCCACCAGTTTTCACGGCTCTCTCCACACTTTGGAAGCCATTCAAGCGGATCAGGAGTTGCAGAGGCTGATCCGATTGGAGGTGGTGAAGGCCATGGACAAGGTGGCGGCCAATCCCCGTTGCCCAGAACCTGAATGTCCTTTGCTGCCGCGCGACGTCGAGGCGATAGAGTTAGAGCTGGCCCCTAGCGACAATTGAAGAAATGGCTCTGATGGAGCTGCGCTCCGCTAGCGCGAACGTTTCCCCTTCGCCAGTGGCCTTCCTCGGCCCTGCTGGAACCTACACAGAGTTGGCAGCTTTGCTGGCCTGCCCTGAGCAGCCTCACCTGCACAGCCAGGGATCCCACCCCTTAGTGCCTTATCCAACGATCAGCGCCTGTCTAGAGGCGGTAGCTGCCGGCCAGCAACAATGGGCGGTGGTGCCGGTGGAAAACTCGGTGGAGGGGGGGGTCTCGATGACCTTAGACGCCCTCTGGCAACTGGAGGGGCTAGGGATCCGGCAGGCGCTGATCCTGCCCATTCGCCATGCCCTCATCGGACGTGCCTCGCGGTTGGAGCAAATTGAGCAGGTCTACTCCCACCCGCAAGCTTTGGCCCAATGTCAGGCTTGGCTGAGATCCCATCTGCCCCAGGCCACTTTGATCCCAACCCGCTCGACCACCGAAGAATTGGATCGCCTGCAGGAGCAGCCCAGCGCCGCCGTCATCGCCTCAGAACGAGCTGCCACCCTCTACCAACTGCCGGTCTTGGCCTGCCCGATCAACGATCACCCCGACAATTGCACTCGCTTTTGGGTTATTGGCCGTGCGCCGCTCTCGCGTTCCGGTCAACAGGGTGAAACCTCTGCCGATCCTGCTTCTCCGGGGGGATCCCATACTTCCTTAGCCTTCAGCCTCCCCCACAACGTGCCGGGAGCGCTGCTGAAACCTCTGCAAGTGTTTGCGGAGCGAGGCCTGAATATGTCTCGCATTGAGTCGCGCCCCACCAAAAAATCGGCAGGGACGTATGTCTTTTTTGTCGATTTGGAGAACCCTATCGGCCAACCCTATTTGGATGCCGAGGTGGTTGCGGCGCTGGAATCAATTGCTGAAACCTTGAAGCTCTTCGGCAGCTACCCTGTGCATGACCTCTGCAAACAAGGTGCTCTATCCCAAACAGCAGGATCCCTGTCCCCTGAGGGGAAAGCGCGTCCAACGTAGACACGCCTTTCAAACCGTTGCATTATCTGGGTTCTAAGGCCCGAAAGTTGGGAGTAAACTACCCGGCACCCGCGCTATGCGCAGGGTGCGGGCTTTATCCCAATCCCTAGCGGCCCCAGAGGGCAGCTAAGTTTCGGAATTTCAGGCGAGTTTACAGTCGCCCCAAGGAGAGAGATTACCTGAGCAGCGTTATAGTCAGCATCCCCTTCCCAGCCACAATGTCCACACTTGAACGACTTGCCGCTTCGGTAGGACTTGCCCTGCTCAGGGTGGATGTGCAGGCAGTTATGACAGGTCTGACTGGTATAGGCGGGCGGAACCAGTACCACAGGCACTCCAGCAATGGC
>NZ_JBSSCS010000011.1:0-73524 GCF_054060015.1 Thermostichus sp. MS-CIW-25 | reverse complement strand
TCCGGGCTTGTTTTGTTCTCTGGTAGAGCAGAACAGGCTCAGGGCTACTGAAAGCCCGCTCCGTACCGCTTAGCGGTCGGAGCCGGGTAGTTTACTAGAGGCACAGCCTTTCCTGGCAGCGCCGACCGCAGCCAACGCACCTCATGCGAGAAAGACTGGAAGACAGCCAGGAGGTGAGTGGTAGGCTGGTCTGGGGGCCGCAGTCCAACAGGGGTTCTGAGGTGCAGAACGGCACAGTCAGAAGGCCCGCAATGAGGGGAGCGTGAACGGGGTTTTTCGCCATGCTGGCGGCCTTATGGGCTTGGCTACAGCAGTTTAACTTTCTCAGCCTCTTGGACTGGGCTCTGGCCGTCTTTCTGTTGGCCTTGGCTCTCTATTACACCCGCGAGAGTCGTGCTGGGGTGCTGGTGCGGGGATTTATAGTGCTGTTGGTGCTGTACCTGGCCACAGCCTCTCTGCCCTTGGTTCACCTGATCTTGGATCGCCTGCTCCTGGGCGCAGCCGTAGCCATGGGCGTGCTCTTTCAACCGGAGTTTCGCCGGCTGCTGGAGCAACTGGCAAGAGCTATCCGCATGGAGTGGCCAAGCAACGCAGGCGACGACGAGGAGGATCCTGAGGAAGATTTGGTGGAAGAACTGGTGCAAGCGGTGCGAGAACTTTCCCAAAACCGCACAGGAGCGCTGATTGTCATCGAGCCAGAGCAGCCGATTGACTCGCGGGTCTTTACCGACAAAGGGGTACCTCTGCAGGCGCGGGTGTCGCGGGAGATCCTGCAGACCATTTTCCAGACTTCAACTTTGTTGCATGATGGGGCTGTGGTCATCCATCGGGATCGCATTCGCGCAGCGGGGGTAATCCTACCGGTTTCGGAGCGGGCCGCCTCTCGGCAACTGGGCACACGGCACCGTGCTGCGATGGGGATCACAGAACAGACCAATTGCTTGTGTATTGTGGTCTCAGAAGAAACGGGCTGCATCTCGCTGGCGGAGGGTGGGCGCATCGAGCGACCTCTGACCAGTGCCAAGTTACACGAACTGCTGGTACAGCGGTTGCGCAATCCCCGCGATGCCAAAAAACGAGATGCTCCGCTAAAGGGATTGTGGGCCCACCCCTGGTTTCGCAATGGGCCGCTGCGCTGGTGGGGATCCCTCTCCGATCTAACTAAACTCTTTCGCAAACCTGAGAAAACCCTCCCGAAAGACTGATCCCCATGACCCTTTCTCCTGCCCATCTTCTGCACTTGCCTGCCGACCTGGATCCCCAGTTGTTGCCCCGCCATGTGGCGGTGGTGATGGATGGCAACAGGCGTTGGGCGCAAAAACGGGGTTTACCCCGCAGCGTTGGGCATCAGCGAGGGGTAGCGGCCCTGAAGGAGCTGCTGCGCTGTTGCAATGATTGGGGGATCCCGGCCCTTACCGCCTATGCCTTCTCCACCGAGAACTGGGGCCGTGCCCGCGAGGAAGTGGATTTCCTCATGACGTTGTTCGAACAGGTGCTGTGGCGGGAGTTGGGGGAAATGGTGCAGCAGGGGGTGCGCATCCAGTTTGCCGGCCAGTTGTCGGCTCTGCCCCACTCTCTGCAGGAAACCATCGTGCATGCGGTGGAATGCACCCAGCACAACAAGGGCATTTGCCTGACGGTGGCCCTCAACTACGGGGGAAGACAGGAGATCCTGCAGGCCTGCCGCTCCATTGCCACCTTGGTGCAGCAGGGGCTGCTGCAGCCGGATCAGATTGACGAGGCCCTCTTTTCCCAATTTCTCTACACCACCGGCTTATCGGATCCTGATCTGCTGATCCGTACCAGCGGCGAGATGCGCATCAGCAACTTCCTGCTCTGGCAGATGGCCTACACCGAGCAGTATTTCACCCCCATTCTCTGGCCGGATTTTGACCGAGCCGCTTTTCACCAAGCCTTGCTTAGCTATCAGTCGCGGCAGCGGCGGTTTGGCAGGTGAGGTTCCAGGTTGAATATCTGTCGCAAACCGGCAGCTAGCGCAAAAAGCTGGTCACCAACCACATCACCGTAAACGTGATCCCCACCAACAGCGCGCCAGGAGCATCGCCACCGGTGAGAGGAAGGGCAATGCCGTAGGCCAACATCAGCCCCAGGCTCAGGCCCGCCAGGGCCAAGAGAAAAGCGCGAATGAAGCGGCGCTCTTTGCGGTACAGGAAATAGATACAAGCCATCAGCCCCAAGGCCAGTTGCAGCGAGGGGTACTCATCGGGAGCCAGGATAACCCAACCCCCCAGCCCACCCAGCAGCGCCGCAGGCCAGAGGGCATCGGCGGTAGAGGGGGTATCCAACCAGCGGCTGACCCAGGGGGGATTTTGGGCAGCAGGGCGAGGCAAACTCAGCTCCGGCTCAGGATGGGCAGCCCGTTGTTCGGCGTAGCGAATGCGATCGGGAACGGCGATTTTGCCCTCTTTGCGCAGGCGCAGGCGCTGCATCAGGATGGCATCGTAGGCTTGCTCCACCCGCTCTTGCTGCTGTTCATCGGCGCCCAAGCTGGCCAGGAGCCGAGCCCGCGCCGATTGAATCTCTTCAAAAGAGGCTTCTTCGCTAATTCCCAACACCTGATACGGACTCATCTCAGCCATAGCGACCAGCCCTTTAACTCTCTATCACCTTAACCCAGCCTGCCCAACCTTCGATCCGGCTACGTGACGGGGATCGACAACGGGGATTGAGTTGCCGCATTCCCCAAGGCTACGGATTTGGAGATGGAGGCAAGCTCCGTTTGTAGACATCGGGCTACATACTCGACCGCAGCGTAGGTGGTGGCTTTGCCAAGGCTAAGGCGAATGGATCCCAGTGCCTCGGCTTCCGAATAGCCCATGGCCAAGAGGATGCGGCTGGGGATCAGTTGGCCGCTGCTACAGGCGGAGCCGGCGCTAATGGCGATCCCCTGGCGGCTCAGAGCCCTGACCAGCACATTCCCGGGGATCCCTGCGGTGCAGTAGCTGAGGTGGTGGGGCAGACGCTGCTCCAAATCCACAGGGCCGGTCAGCCGCAAACCGGGCACCTCCGCCAGCAACTGGGCCAAATGCCGTTGCAATTGCCGTAGGCGGGCCGTTTCTTGGGACAGCTCCTGGGCCGCCAGAGCCGCCGCCACTCCCAAGCCGACAATTCCCGGGATCCCTTGGGTACCGGCGCGCAGCCGCCGTTCTTGCCCGCCCCCCCGCAGCAGCGGTCGCAGCTCCACCCCTGGGCGCACGTACAGTGCCCCCACCCCCTGCGGCCCGTAGAGCTTGTGCCCGGAAAGGGAGAGCAGATCCACCGGCAGTTGTGTCAGATCCAACGGGATCCGCCCCACCGTCTGCACAGCATCGCTGTGGAACAGTACCCCAGCTTGGCGGCAGATGTGGCCCAGCTCGGCAATGGGTTGCAGGGATCCCACCTCATTTTGCCCGTGGACGATGGAGACCAAAACGGTGTTGGGCTGCAAGGCTCGGATTAAAGTCCGGGGATCCACCTGGCCGGCGGCGTTCACCGGCAGACGGGTGACCTGCCAACCCTGGGACTGCAACTGGCGGGCAGCATTTTCCACCGAGGCGTGCTCGACGCTGGAGATGATGAGATGTTGGGGAGTAGAGTAGCGCTGGGCCACCCCAAAGAGGGCCAAGTTGTTGGATTCTGTCCCCCCCGAGGTAAACAGCAGCGCCTCCGGCTCACAGTTAAGCAGCTCGGCCACCTGCTGCCGCGCCCGCTCCATGACCATGGCGGCCCGTTCTCCCCACCCATGCAAGCTAGAGGGATTGCCCCAGCTTTCCTGCATCGCCATCCGCATGGCCTCAATGACCTCGGGCCGGGGGGGAGTGGTGGCGCTGTGGTCGAAGTACAGGGTGGGATCCAGAGGCAACATGAAGACTTCACAACCCAGGACTCAATGTCCTCATCTTAGTGCGGGGTTGTGGTCGGCTCATACCCCTTGGCGCAGCCGTTCTAGCACCCCGCGATCTTCGAGGGTGGAGGTATCGCCACTGATGCCGGCGCCAGCCGCCAAATCCCGCAGCAAACGGCGCATGATCTTGCCGGAGCGGGTTTTGGGCAGGGCCTCGGTGAAGCGAATTTCGCTGGGGCGGGCAATGGCCCCGATTTCGGAGACCACATGTTGCATCAACGCTTGGCGCAGCGCTTCGCTGGGCTCATAGCCCTCCGACAGGATGACAAAGGCCACGATCACCTCGCCTTTGAGGTCATCTGGGCGACCGACCACAGCCGCTTCGGCAACTGCAGGATGAGACACCAAGGCCGATTCAAGTTCCATCGTGCCGAGGCGATGTCCTGCCACATTGATGACATCGTCCACCCGGCCCATCACCCAAAAATAACCGTCTTCATCCCGGCGGGCCCCATCCCCGGCAAAGTAGAAATACTGCCCATCTTGGGGAGGGATCCGCTCCCAGTAGCTGGTGCGGAACCGCTGCGGATCTCTATAGATAGTGCGCATCATGCCCGGCCAGGGGCGACGGATCACCAAATACCCCCCTTCGGGTGCCGGGTTCCCCTCCATATCGACAACATCTGCTTGAATGCCCGGAAAAGGACGGGTAGCCGATCCCGGCTTGGTGGCGGTAACCCCCGGCAAGGGCGAAATCATAATGCCGCCGGTTTCGGTCTGCCACCAGGTATCCACAATGGGGCAGCGCTCGTTGCCGATGACGGTGTGGTACCACATCCAAGCTTCGGGATTGATCGGCTCGCCAACCGTGCCCAACAGGCGCAGCGAAGAGAGATCATGCCGACGGGGCAGGGCGTCGCCACTTCTCATAAAGGCCCGGATGGCCGTTGGAGCAGTGTAAAAAATGGAGATGCGGTGACGGGCGATTAACTCCCAGAAGCAATCGGGCTTGGACGGTCGCGGCGCCCCTTCGTACATAAACACCGTTGCCCCGTTGGAGAGGGGGCCATAGACGATGTAGCTGTGTCCCGTGATCCAACCGATATCGGCAGTACACCAGTAGATGTCTTCTTCGTGCAAATCGAAGATCCACTGGCAGGTGATGTGGGTGTAGAGGTTGTAGCCGCCGCTGGTGTGGACAACGCCTTTGGGCTTGCCGGTGGTGCCGGAGGTGTAGAGGATAAACAGCATCGCCTCCGAGTCCATCGGCTCGGCAGGGCACGCTTCCTCCAAGCCAGGAGCCAGCTCATGCCACCAAACATCTCGGCCTGGGGTCATCGGCACGGCTTGCCCCGTCCGCCGCACCACCAAGACGTTTTCGACAGTGGGCACTCCCTCTGCCAGCGCCAAGTCCACCTGCGGCTTGAGGGGGACAATCGCATCTTTGCGCCAGCCCCCATCGGCGGTGATCACGGCTTTGGCTTCCGCATCCCGCAGCCGCTCCTTGAGAGCCTCCGCGCTAAAGCCCCCAAACACCACCGTATGGGCTGCCCCGAGCCGAGCACAGGCCAGCATGGCCATGACGGCTTCCGGGATCATCGGCATGTAGATCCCCACCCGATCCCCTTTTTGAATGCCCAGGGCCTTCAGGCCGTTGGCCCAACGGCAGACCTCGCGATGGAGCTGCTCATAGGTCAAGGTGCGAATGTCCCCCGGTTCTCCCTCCCAGATCAGGGCCAGTTTGTGGCGGCGGCCATTTTCCAGGTGGCGATCCAAGCAGTTGTAGCTGAGGTTGAGCTGTCCTCCCACAAACCACTGCGCCTGGGGAGGATCCCAGTGCAACACCTGCTGCCAAGGCTGAAACCAGTGCAACTCCTGCCGAGCCAGCCGTTCCCAAAAACCTAAGGGATCCGCCTCGGCTTCCTGACAAAGCTGTTGGTAGCGACTGGGGGTGATGCGGGCCTGTTGCACAAACGAAGGGGGCGGGGGGAAAAGGCGCTTTTCCTGCAGGATGGATTCGAGGGCGGGTTGAGACATGGTCAAAGATGAGTGAGGAAAAGAAGTTCTGCAACGCCCACAGAAGGGCGAGGGGATGGAATTGCAGTAGAATACAAATCCCGGCGAGGGTAGGGCAAGGGATAGGCAGGCAATCTCAATTGATTGTAAAGATTCTGAAGATTTTTTGAATGAGAAGTGGTTCAGGGGTATTCCCAGGCAGGGCTCAGGTGAAAAAGGTGGCACGTTGGCGGTGCATCACCACCGACTCCACCAAGCCGATGGCCAGAAAATTGGTCAGCAGAGCCGAGCGGCCATAGCTCAAAAAAGGCAAAGGCAAACCGGTAATGGGGGCCAGGCCGATGGTCATGCCGATGTTGACTACTGCCTGAAACAGGATCATTGCCAGCACCCCAATGGTGATCAGGGATCCAAAATTGTCCTTGGCCCCTTGGGCAATCCAGATCAGCCGCGCACACAGGATCCAGAACAGGATCAGCACCGTCAGGGTGCCCACAAAGCCCATCTCTTCCCCAATGGCCGAGAAAATAAAATCCGTGTGCTGTTCGGGGATAAAGTCCAGTTGGGTTTGGGTGCCCTGCTGGATGCCCTGTCCCCAGAGGCCACCGGCCCCGATGGCAATGCGGGATTGAATGAGGTGATAGCCGGATCCCCAAGGCTCTTGCATGGGATCGATGAAAATCTCCAGCCGCCGCCGCTGATAGGGCTTGAGAAGGTGCCAAGCTAGCTGCCCCAACTGCCCCGAGAGCAGGTTGATCACCCCAAAAGTTACGGCCCCCGTCCACCGCCAGGGGAGACGCCAAGCGGCCAACCCCGCCATTCCCAGACACCAGAGCAGCCAAATCCAAAGCATCCAGCTCTGCTCTGGGCGAGTGTGTAAGCCATAGAGAATGGCTCCCACCCCCGGCGACAAAAGCAAGAGGATCCAACTGCCCTTGGCCCCGGCCCAGTAGAGCATGACCAGCACAATCACCACAAACACCAGGGCAGTGCCCAGGTTGGGCTGCAGGAAAATCAAGATCCAGGGGGGAGCGACGACGGCAACAGCCACCCAAATCTGGCTGAAGTATTTGATCGGCCAGTGGTGCAGGAGAGCGGCCAGGGTGATGATTACCCCCAGCTTGGCAAACTCAGAAGGCTGCACCTGAAAGCCGGCGATGGAGAGCCAGCGCTCCGCTCCTCCGCCTGCTGTGCCGAAAAAGAGCACTGCAATTAAACTCGCCAAGGTCAGGAAGTAGGTGAACCAGTGCCAGCGCAACAGCCGCTCATATGGAATCCGGGCCACCACTCCCAAAAACGCCAGGCTGATCCCGGCCATGATCAACTGCTGTACCCAGTAGTGGCTGATGGGCCGCTCCCAGACCGCACTGCGGATAGCAACAATACCGATGCCCGTCAAGGCCAGCACTGTGGCCAGCAAAATGCCATCGAACTCCCGCCAAGGAGCCAAGATTTGCCGCAGGAGCTTTTTCCACCCAGGCTGAGAAGACACCTTTGGGTCAGCGTTGCCCAGCAATAGACCCGATCCTCCAAAGCAAGGCCAGCCTCAGTTTGACATACCCCCTGCCCTACCGACTTGTTTTCTCATCACTCGCGTTGAGTGTCGATTCCTCGTCGATCCATTTTCTGGCGTGTTCGCCTCCTCTGATAGGGCCTCAGTAGTGCTCCGCACCGCTGTCGCGAACAGGTCAGCCCTCCTCAAGTTGATCCTGCTCAGATTGGCTGGACTCAGGATTCTTTCATTCCCAGCTCTGCAGTTGCCCTAGCCAAGCGGAGATGTGGGATCCCACTTCTTCTCGACGCCGTTCAAAATTGGCTGCCGTCCAAATGAGGAGCAGGCCCAGCAGGATCCCAGTGGCCCAGAACAGCAGCGAATAAGCTGTCACCAGTAGCCATCCCTGCCGCAGGATCCCCAGCCCAAAAGCCAGCGTGCCCACGAAGAGATAAGCTCTTACCCGCAAGGCCAAGCCCAGCAGACCCAAAGCTAAGCCCAGCCCCACCGGCCAAAATCCCGCCCACAGTTGCCCGTGGGTTTCCACCATCACCACCAGCAGCCATGTGCCCAAGGAAACCAGCCGCAGCCAATGTCGCCCCTGTCGCCCGCTGGCTTCCTGTAATCCCGGATCCACCTGGGCCACATAGAGCAGGGATCCCACCAAGGGTAGAGCGGAGAACGTGAGAGAAGACCAGTCCTGTTGCTGGATGTAATCCCAGAGGATCCAGTTGCTCAAAAACAAGCTGATGTAGCCCAGGCGCACCTGGGATCTCCAGACGGACAGCAGAGCATAGTAGGTTGCCCCCAACAGCAGATTAAGGGTGTTGTTTCCTCCCCCGGTTACCAGAAACGCAGTCAGGGGTAGCACCAAGGCCGTATTGTGCCAGGGATCCGACGGCCAGCCCCACCCTCGCCAGGGCAAGCCATGGTAAACCAGCCCCAGCCCACAGAGCAGGGATCCGGCCCATCGCGCTATGGATAGCTGCGGCAGCCCCAGGAACACACCGCCCAGCAGAACCCCAGCTCCTTGCCATGCACTGAGGTAACCCCAGACCGTTGGCGCCCAATTTCGCTCTGTCGGAGATTCTGAAGTTGAGGTTCTCGCCTGTCCGGCGGCATAGGCCACCAGGCCGGATCCCGTCAGCACCCAGAGGAGCTGTCCCCAACGGCTGAGGCGAGGATCGAAAAGGGCAGACCAGAGGACAAGGCTGGCCAGAGCCCAGTTGGCCAAGGCCATCCAGCGCAACCCAGCTCTTTTAAGCTGCAGGGTCGCCGCCAGCCAAGGGGGACAAAAGCCGTAGCCCCAGGCCAAGCTCAGCCCTAACAAAGCGATCAACACCAACCCATTTGCCAGGGATCCCCTAGTTCGCTGGCTGAGGAAGTAAACCCAGCTCTCGTAGGCGGCCACAGACACGCCCCAAGCGCCCAGGAGCCCTTTCCAGTTGGCAGGACGGAGGTCTTCCCGGCCTTGCTCTTGCGCCCGTTGGACCGCCTGTCGACGCCCCAGGCCCAGCAACACGATGGAGAGACCTAAGCTGCCCAAGCCCGTTACCTCACTCCACTGGGCATGGGATCCCAGCCAGCCCAACCCTGCATAGATCAAAGGCCCCGTCCGCCAGAAGCTCAGGGCCCTGACCTGTTGCAGGAGCTGCCCCCCCAAAGACTTTGTCCCACCAGCGCGATCGGGCCGCTCAAAGAGGAGTTTCTCCGGCCCAATCCAAAAGAGGATCCCCAGGCTTAGATTGATGACGGCAAGCAGAGGGGCAACAGGACGGGATCCCTGTACCACCCACAAGAGGCTGCTGGCCACCAACAGCTCCAAAGCCCAGATCAGCCCATAGGACAGCCCCTCCATTACAGACCATGAGATGGCCGACGAAGCCTCCTGACCGCTGCCGCCAGTTGAGACATCCTCCGCCCTGGAAGGAGACGGGCTTTCGCTCTCCAAGCCAGCAGGATGGACACCGCCGTCGCGATAAAAAGCGGGAGCCACTTCCACCCAAAGCCGCAAAACAATGGCCACCAGGACAGTCCCAGAGGCCAGGGTCAGAGCCACTGGGGAATCCAGGTACTTTCCACCACCGATGCGACCTGCTTCTGGCTGCAATGTCTGCAACGTTAGGGAAAGTAAAAGTACGATCCCCAGCAGAAAGCCAAAGCCATCCAGCACCGGTCGGTAAGCTGCCCGAAGGCGGGGAGAGAGGTAGTGGAACGGAGTCCCTAGGCTGTAGCGACAGCCGCTAGTGCTCCGCACCGCTGTCGCGAACAACAGCAGCACCCCCAAGGCCGTCAGCCATTCTGACTCCGTTAAAGCGGGGAACAGCCGATGGATTCCCACCAGACCGAACCCCCAGCCAAACGTCACTGTCAACAGCACCTCTGCTGGAACAACTGCGTTGGCGGTGTGGAGCTCATGGTCGGCGGAGGGGAAAGAGGCCCACACCCACACCTGAGTGGCCATCAGCAGCAACCCCAAGCCCAGACCCAGAAACTCAACCCCCGGCCTTCCAAAGGTGAGTAACTGGGCCAGCAAAAGGGAGAGAACTGCCGGGAAACGCAAAGACCCGCGCTCCGGGATCCCCTGCCGCCAGGAAAGGGATCCCACCTCCCCTTGCTCTGGGCTCTGCAGCCAGCGGGGCATGAACTCCAGGGGGGGCAGGGCCAATACCTGAGCTGCCGTTAAAGCAAGAGGCACCAGCAGCCACAGCCAGCCCATGGATTGTTCACCAGTCGCAGACGAATCAAGGAACCGTTGCAGCAAAAACGCCAAGTAGCTGGATCCCACCAACACCGACCCTATGCCATCTGCACTTCGCTGCCACAGCCCCACGGGCAATCCCCAAAAGCGCCCTGACCCACCCAGAGCCACCCGCCCTGCCCATTGCAATAGACCCACCAACAGCAGAACCACTCCCCAAGCGGACAAGCTAGTGCTCCGCACCGCTGGCGCGAACAAGTCGGGCAAAAGCCAGCGGATCCCGGCTAGCAGTGCCCCCACTCCGTAGGCGTGGGTCAGGAGTACCCAAAGAAAGTTGGGAGTTTCTCCTGATCTGGACTTTTGTTGTAGCCACCAGGCCAGGATCCCGGCGCTCAAAAGCAAGTGCCAAAAGCGAATGGCCGGATAGGGAAGGCTCAAGAGCAGCAGGGATCCCCCTAGCCCCAAAACCAAGCGCTCTGTTGGTTCCACCAGCCCAGAAAAGTCTGTCTCGCCGGCTTCTGGAGTGCTCCTCTGCCAGCGGGCCGCCAACCCCAACCACAGCACCTCGTAGGGCAGTAGCACCAACCCCAGCAATCCCCAGGAGGAATCAAGGGGCTGAAACCAGTTGATCACTGTAGCCACAACTGCTTGCCGCCAGCTTGGGGGCCACACCTGCCAAAAAGCCCAGCAAGTTTCCAGGCCCAGCAAGAATAGCAACGTCAAATGCACCCTGAGGATCTCGTCCTGCTGACGCGACTGGGTGTGTCGGCGCAGACGCCCGGTTAGAACATGGATCCCCAGCAGGCTAATGCCCGGCAACTGCCAGCCGCTGAAACGGCTCTCCGCCAAGCCAATGGCGGCCAGCAGCCAGCCCACCACCAACAGCACCCAGCTTCCATCCCACCAGCGGGAGAGCATCCCCTCCTGAGCGCCTTCTGCTACGATGTGCGGGGATCCCTGGGGCCATTCCGCTGCCAGCCAACCCAACAGGGCCACCGCCAACCCCAACTGCGACACTTGGACATGCCCAGACAGCAGCCCCCGCAGGATCAACAGGGATCCGGCAGCCCCGATTAGCCAGAGCCTGGAGCCCCGTAATTCTAGAGACCGGCGGCTCCAGGTGTAAATCACGGTGCTGAGGATCCCCAGATACAGGATCCCCAGGGCAACCGTGGGGCGAAGCTCCTGCGGCCCCAGGCTCCAGAAAGCGTGCAAGCCGGAGAGGGACAAAAAGTTCACCAAGGTTCCATAAAAGGCGTATCCGGCACTAGTGCTCCGCACCGCTGGCGCGAACAAACCCAGCGAGCGCACCTGCCGCCCAGCCGCCAACGGGATCCCCAGCAGCAAGCCCAGCGCCAGGATACGGATCCCCCAAGGGATCCCCAGCCCATCCAGCGCCCACACGTTCACCGGCACCAGCAGCAAGGCAATGGCCTCGAGAGTCTGGCCGGTTAGACGCAGCCCTTCCTGCCGCTGAGCCCACCCAGCGCCCGCCCCAAAAGCCGCCGTGTAGGCCAAGAGCACCCCATACTGGGCAGTTGGGGAAAATTGCTCCCAGCGGCTGGCCGCCAGCACCCCGGAGGACACCACCACCAAAAACAGGCCCAGCAGCAACAGCCAAGTCACGCTTAGCTCGGACAGCAAGTTCCGCAGCAAAACAGCCAGTGCCGGGGGAGAGGGGGACAAGGACTCCGTCCGAGTAGCGCGATAGTGCTCCGCACCGCTGGCGCGAACAGGTTGAGGGGCAGCTTGGGGCTCTTCTCCCGCCTCAACTCCAGATCCAGCCAGGCGAGCATTTCTTTCCCGCACCATCCCCGGGATCCAAATCAAATCCAGGAGCTGACCGATCCCCAGCAGCCCAAAGGTCAACAGCCAGAGCAAACCCGTCCGCCAGCGGCCCAGATAAAAACGGTGCAGGCCACAGATGCCAAACAAACCCAAAATCCAGAGCACGTAGGCCGAGCCAAGACGAGCCGGGATCTCGTCGCTGGGGGAAACTGCCGCTGACCTTGGTTCCTCCCCCTCTAGCCGATACTGCTCCACCAGCAAGCGAAAGTGCTCTGGAGTCAGCAAGCTCAGCTCCAGCCAGGCCCGCAAACCCTGCAAGACTTGCTGCCGGGATCCCCGAACGGTGAGCTGCAAAAGGACGTCGTCCGAGGAGCGCGAACGGTCAGATTGCGGCTCCTCTGTTCCTGAGGGCGGAGCGCGATCCTGGGATCCCATGGCCGGACTCCTTGAGCAAAAGGCTTGGGGCTACTGCTACTCTAAGCCTTGCTCTAGCCGGTTGCCATGCCGTTCTCAAATCCTTCTCCTGCTGCGGCAAAGCGAAAGAGCTACGCACCGCTGACGCGACCGCTAGAGGGCTTCGATTAGCCCTCTAAACCTCAGTCGGGATCCCTGGGATCTCGCTGCTGTGAGTGCTGCGCAAGACGGGAAGCGTCATCATCTGTCCCAGGCGTGAAACGGTGAGCTCCGCCGCCGGAATGGGTTCCGAGACCTGTCCGCCGCTGAACACCATCACTCGGTCGCTGTACTGCAGGATCTCGTCCAAATCCGCCGAGGCAAAAAGAATAGCCGTACCCGCTTGGGTGCGTTCCAGCAATTGCCCCCAGACCCACAGCGCCGACTCAATGTCCAACCCTCGCGTTGGGTGCTCCATCAGCAAAAGACTCAGGGGCGTGGGCAAGAGAGCCAACTGACTGCGCTGTTGGTTGCCCCCCGAGAGTTGCTCCACCCGGCTGTAGGGGTGACCCCGAATGCTGAAGTGTTCGATGGCCGCTTGGGCCTGCTGACGGGCCAGAGCCCAGTTGATCCAGGGATCCTGCTGCTGGAGGGCAAAATGCTCCTGCAACGTTAGGCCGGGGATCAGCCCTTCCCGCAGCCGATCCGCCGGAGAAAACCCCACCCCACAGCGCAGGTAGTCGCCGTAAGGACGGCCTGTCATCTCCTGCCCCCTCAACAAGATCTGGCCCCGCCTGGGCGGCAACAACCCTGCACAGGTGAGCAGGAAAGAGCGTTGCCCACTGCCCTCCAAACCGGCCAACCCAATCACTTCCCCCGGCTGCACCGCCAGATCTGGCGAAGCCAAGGCAAACGGCTCATGCCGCACCACCAGGGAGCGCAACTCCAACAGGGGATCCGCCCTCCTTTGCGGAGAATGGGGCCGAGCCGGGGGTGCCAACTCCCGCCCGAACATCCAATCGATCAACTGCTGTTCCAACAGGGCAATGTCTTCACCCCTAACAGGCAGCTCCCCCACCACCTCCCCCTGCCGCATCACCGTCACCCGATCGCAAAGGCATTCCACATCGGCCAGCTTGTGGGAGACGAAGATCACCGATTTGCCCTGCCCCGCCAGCCTTCTCAGAGCCGCGAACAAAAGATCTTTTTGCGCTGCAGAAATGCCCGTCGTCGGCTCATCCAAAATCAAGGTGTTGATCCCCAGGGAAAGCAACCGCAGCATTTCCAGTTGTTGCCGTTCCCCCACCGTCAAGCTGCCGATGGCTCCATCGGGGTTGAGGTTGAAACCAAACTCTTCACAGGCTTTCTCAAGACGTTTCCGGCTTTCTCGCAGCCCCAAACCCAAGCGCCCCCGCTGCCCGGCAATAAAGTTTTCCAGCACCGTCAGAGAAGGAAAATCCAAGGGATCCTGGTGCAACATGCCAATGCCCAGACGAATGGCCGCTGCAGGGCTGTTGATGCGAACCGGTCGCCCATCAATCCAAATCTCCCCCTTATCACAGCGCAGAAAGCCGCTCAGGATTTTGACCAAGGTACTTTTGCCGGCCCCGTTTTCCCCAAGCAGGCCGTGGATCGTGCCCGCCTCCACCCGTAAGGACACATCGCGGTTCGCCTGTACCGCCCCAAAACGCTTGTGGATGTGCAGCAGCTCGACCTTCATTCTGCTCATAGTAACCTGCCTCCCCAGAAAATCCCCAAGAATACAGTTGCTGAGGTTGCAAGTGCTGGTGCTACGATAGCGACAGCTCGCCGTTAGGCGTTGGCTGCGGACGAGTTCAGCATCGATCTGTGGTTCGCCCTGCCCCTCTTCTCCGCCCTTCCCCCCTGCCACCCATCTCGGATAGCAACCGCCTCAAAATCTTCTCAGGCAGCGCTAACCCGGCTCTGGCTCAAGAGGTGGCGCGTTACTTGGGCATGGATCTGGGCCCGATGTTGCGCAAGCGCTTTGCCGATGGCGAGCTGTACATCCAAATCCAAGAGTCGATCCGGGGTGCTGATGTCTACTTGGTGCAGCCCACTTGCCGCCCCGTCAACGACCACCTGATGGAACTGCTGGTGATCATCGATGCCTGTCGCCGCGCCTCTGCCCGGCAGATCACCGCTGTCTTGCCTTACTACGGCTACGCTCGTGCCGACCGCAAAACGGCAGGCCGAGAAGCGATCACCGCCAAGCTGGTGGCCAACATGATTACCCAGGCGGGAGCTCATCGCGTGCTGGCTATGGATCTGCACTCGGCCCAGATTCAAGGCTACTTCGACATTCCCCTCGACCACGTCTACGCCCAGCCGGTATTACAGGCTTACCTCAAGGAAAAGGGCTTGCTCGACGAAGACATTGTGGTCGTCTCTCCCGATGTGGGGGGTGTGGCCCGTGCCCGTGCCTTTGCCAAAAAACTCAAGGAAGCCCCTCTGGCAATCATTGACAAGCGCCGCCAAGCCCACAACGATGTGGAAGTCATGAATCTCATTGGGGATGTGCGGGGGAAAACTGCCATCCTTGTGGACGACATGATCGATACCGCAGGCACCATCTCGGAAGGGGCAAAATTGCTGCGCAAGCTGGGAGCCAAAGCGGTTTATGCCTGCGCCATTCATCCTGTTTTTTCTGAGCCGGCCATTCAACGCCTGCGGGGTGGCCTGTTTGAAGAGGTGATCGTCACCAACACCATCCCCATCCCTCCAGAGCAGCACTTTCCCGAGTTAACCGTTCTCTCGGTAGCCAATGTGCTGGGGGAAGCGATCTGGCGCATCCATGAAGATAGCTCCGTCAGCAGCATGTTTCACTAAAGTAAGTTTCAAAGTAAGTTTCTCCAGAGTATCGCTAGAGTAGAGTGGGTGCAGAATGGGTGCGCCTGCTGGGGATCCCTTGCTCTTTTTCCCTGTACAGACCAACCCAACAGGTGCTCCTGATCCACCGTGATGGACTGGGTTGAGCCAGCTCCTCGGCCAGGTTTTCCCATGTCACCTCCCATCTCTCGCTCGCCAAGATCCGTTGTGCACGGTTTTGCTTTCCCGCGGACTGCTCCCAGGGAAGGGCCGTCCCTTCGAACTGAACTGGGTACAGCGCTGTACCCGCTGTTGCAATTGTTGGGTCAACTGTTGAAAGTACCTTTGGTCTATCTAGAACTGGCCCAGCCGGGATCCGATCCCCACTCGCCTTCAAAAGGGATCCTCTACCGGGATCCGCAAAGGATCCCAGCCGGAGAACCTTTCAACCCCGATGTCGGCTCTGAGCAATGGCCTTTTCATGAGTCCTTTCTCTTGCAAACTGAGCAGGGGATCCGGTTGGCCGATCTGCACCTGCTTGACTGCCACCCTCGCCAATTGAGCTCCTCTGAACGGGAACAGATTGACCTCGTTGGCCTCAGCCTGAAGCAAATCCTTCTCCAGGCCCAGGAGCATCGGCAGACCCTTGAGCAGCTCCAATCCCAACTGCAAGACAGCCGCAGCACTGCTGCCCGCTACCAGCAGATCTTCGAGAACGCCGTCGAAGGCATTTTTCAAACCACCCTAGAGGGCAAATATCTGGTTGCCAACCCGGCCTTGGCCCATATTTTCGGCTACGAATCCCCTGAGGATTTGATGCACAACGTCTCCGATATTGGCACCCAAATCTATAGCGATCCGGAGCAGCGAGCCGAATTCATTCAGCGCATGCTAAAAGAAGGTCAAGTTGTGGATTTTGAGCACCAAGTTTGCCGCAAAGATGGCAGACTGATTTGGATTTCTTTAAATGCCCGCACCATCTACAACGACCAGGGGGATCCCCTCTATTTTGAAGGATTTGTTACCGACATCACAGCATCCCGTCAACTGAAAGAACGACAACAACAATTGGAAGAGGCCCGCCGAGAGAGCGAGCATCGTTTTCTGCAACTGGCAGAGAATACGCAGCAACTGTTTTGGATCACAACACTCTACAGCAAAGAGCTGATCTACGTCAGCCCAGCCTGCGAAGCCCTTTGGGGCCTTTCCGCCGAAGAGGCTTACGCCAACCCCCAAGCCTGGATGCGCCAAATCCACCCCGACGATCGCTGGTTGTTCCCCACCATCCTCAAAGCCCAATCGGAGGGCAAATCCACCGATGTCGTCTTCCGCATTTATCGCACCGATGGCCGCCTGATTTGGTTGCGGGAACGCACTTTTCCCATCGCCGACAAAGAGGGCAAAATCTATCGGGTAGCAGGGATCGCCGAAGACATCACCGAGTCCAAGCAACTGGAGGCCGAACGTCGTCGGATAGAGCAAGCCTGGCAACAAAGCGCCAACCATTTCCGGCAGATTTTCGAGCTGGCCCCCAATGGAATTGCCCTTGTGGACTTGCAGGGGCGGTTTATCCAGGTCAACGATGCCTTTGCCCAGATTGTCGGCTACACCCCCGAAGAATTGAAGCATCGGCAGCAACTGGACATTCTCCACCCCGAAGATGTCAACCCACTGCTGGGGGCCAATGAGGCTTTGTTGGCGGGGAAGGTCTCCGTCAGCCAGCGCCAGATTCGCTACACCCATCGTTCCGGCCAGGTTGTTCATGTGCTGTTTCAGGCCACCCTTCTCACCGACGAGGAAGGACAGCCCACCCAGTTTCTCAACCAGGTGATCGACATCAGCGCCCGTGTGGAGGCAGAAATTGCCCTCAAAGAAAGTGAAGAACGCTTCCGCCAATCCTTTGAGTGGGCTCCCATCGCCAAGGCCATGACCCACCTGGATGGCACCTATTTGCAGATCAACGCCGCTTTTACCGAAACCCTGGGCTACACCCTGGAGGATCTCAAGGGGAAAACCGTCCTTGACATCACCCATCCCGACGACATCGCCACCACCCTGGAAAACAGCAACCGCCTGCTGGCCGGCGAGGTGCATCAGTGGGAACAGGAGCAACGCTACATCCACAAGAACGGCCAAATTGTCTATGCCATTCTCCGCATCACTCTGGTGCGCACAGCCCAAGGGGATCCCAGCTACTTTCTAAGCCAGATTTTGGACATTACCGAGCGCAAGCAAGCTGAGGCAGCCCTTCGCCAAAGCGAGCTGAGTTTGCGGGGCATTTTCGAGCAGTCAGCCCTGGGCATTTCCATCGTCGATCATCGGGGCCATTACCTAAAAGTGAACCCCGCTCTGGAAGAGATCTTGGGCTATAGCGCTGCCGAACTGACCCACATGAGCTTCTGCGACCTCACCCATCCCGAGGACATTCAGGAAGATTGGCAACTCTTCCAGGAGGTTTTGAACGGCCAACGGGATCGCTACCACCTGGAAAAACGCTACATCCACCGCAGCGGAAAGGTGGTTTGGTGCCGCCTGGCAGTCTCTGCAGTCCGGGATCCCGAGGGCAAAAACCTCTTCATCATCGGCATTTGCGAAGACATTACCGAAGAAAAACGGGCAAAGCTGCAGATCCAAGCTGCCCTTCAGGAAAAAGAAGTCCTGCTGCGGGAGATTCACCACCGCGTCAAAAACAACCTGCAAATCATCTCCAGCCTGCTGCGGCTCCAAGCTGACCAAATCAAAAGCCGCAAGTACGCCCGCGTTTTTAAGGATGCCGGCAGCCGTATTCAAGCCATGTCTTTGATCCACGAAGGTTTGTACCAATCCAACAATCTGGCCGCTGTGGATCTCAAGCAGTACCTACACAATTTGATCTCCAACCTCTTTCACTCTTACGGGGTAAACCCCGAGAGCATTCGCGCCAACATCCGCGCCGAAGGGATCCGCCTCAACCTGGACGATGCGGTCTTGTGTGGCCTGATCATCAACGAGTTGGTGACCAACAGCCTCAAGTATGCCTTCCCGAAGGGCCGCAGTGGAGAGATAGAGGTTTGTTTCAGCCAAACCCGCAAATATACTCAGTTGCGAGTCTCCGACAATGGCGTTGGCTTGCCCCCGAACTTTGACTTCAAGGAAACTCAATCTCTGGGTTTACAACTGGTTGCAACCCTCACCGATCAGCTACAGGGCAAGATACAATTGAGGAGCAAACCGGGTACCACCTTCATCATTACCTTTCCGAGGAGCGAGCCTTGAAGAGAATTCCACCCCTTGTCAAAGGCAGTATCCTGGTCGTCGAAGACGAGAAGATCATCGCCAAGGACATTGCCAACGTTCTGAAAAAATTTGGCTACGCTGTGCCCGCCATTGCTTCTTCCGGGGAAGAAGCGATCCGAAGGCTGGAAGAGATGCCGGTGGACTTGGTCTTGATGGATATCGTCCTAAAAGGCGATATCGATGGCATAGAAGCCGCCAAGCGGATCACCGAGCGCTTCAACATTCCGGTGGTGCATCTGACGGCCTACGCCGATGAGGACACGCTCTCCCGCGTCAAAGAGACCCGACCCTTTGGCTACATCATCAAACCCTTCAAAGAGCGGGAACTCTACACCACCATCGAAATTGCCCTGCACAACCACCGCCAGAGCCTCGAGAACCGCAAGCTGGAAGAGAAAAGAATCGAGGAGCTGCGGCAAAAACTGCAGCAGTTGCAGCAGTTCACGGACGTGAAGGGCACTCTGTTCAAGAAATTCTTGCAGGATCTGAGCGAGCCCCTCTCGAACCTCAGCTTTGCCTTGGGGCTGCTCAAAGATGCCGAGTCGGAGCAGAAGCGGGAACACTACCTGCAGGTGCTGGAGGATGAATTTCGCCGTGAGCTGGAGCTGATCCACCAGACCTCTAACCTGGAAAATCTCCTGAACCTGGAAAATGTCGGCCTGTTGAGCCAGTTCAGCCTGCTGCGTCCCCAGGAGCCCAGCCCTGGTCACCGGTTGGAGCAGGAAGCACCCACCCCTGCAACCACGCCCTCCCAGGAGTCGGCAGGCTCTGCCCCCGCACCCAGCCCCACTGCCGCCACAGCGCCACGGGCACCGCTGCGCCCCCTCAACCAGACTCAGTTGGCGGAACGTTTGGGGGTGGTGGTTTCCGCCATTACCTATTGGAAATTCAAAACCGGGTTTCCGGAGTGGAGCCGCAGCCGGGATCCCGAGGGCATTTCTTGGCGCTATTCCCCCGATTCCAAGCGCTTTTCGCCCGTGCCCTAGCTAGCGTTGCAGCACTTCCACCCGCACAGGTGCCAGCCCCGAGCGCACCATCCCCAACACCTCTGCCGCCCGCAGGGAGAGGTCGATGATCCGACCGGGGATAAAAGGGCCGCGATCGTTGATGCGCACGACAGCCTGGCGTCCGTTTTTCAGGTTGGTCACCCGTACCTCGGTGCCAAAGGGCAGGGTGGGGTGGGCAGCCGTCATCTCATGGCGGGTTGGGTGCAGGTCATACCAAGAAGCAATGCCCTCTTGCACAGGCCCAACCACGCGGACAGGGGCGGGTTCCTGTTGAGGGGCTGTTTTCGGCTTGGAACCTGCAACAGCGGCTTTGGCGGTCAGAGCAGCCGGTTGAGGCAGGGCCGGAGCTGCAATGGGCGGGGCATCGAGCAGCAGACGGCGCAGACGATTGGCAGCCAAAACAGCCACATCCACCGGGCGCTGGTTGTCGATCAACAGCACTCCATCGTCGATGCGCAGCAATTCCTTGTTGTTGACCTGAATGGTGTAGAGAGGAACACCCAAGCCTTGTTCGGCCAATTCCAAACCTGCCCAACCTAGGGTGATGGTGGTGTCTTTCAGGGATCCCTGGGCCATTTGGTTGAGCTGGGCCACAAGGGTGCTGGCCCGCATCAGCGGTGGTTCTAGCCCAGGGTGCTCGACAAAACTGACAATGGGCAGATCCCGCACATAGACAGTAACCACCTGTTGCCCGTCCATCTGATAGTCGTAGAGGGTGGAGATGGGCTGGTTGGTGTGCTGCTGTTGTTCGCCGATCTTGAGAATGGGTTCTTCTGCTCGACGGGGCAGGATCGCCCGGCGAGATCGGTTCAAGGGATGATCCAAGTTCAGGGTACCCAGTTTGGCAGGGGCAAGACCTTTGTGGTCGGAGATAGAGGTTTGGGGAATTCTCGGCAGCGTTCTGACTGGGGCTGCGGCAGCAGTGGCGGGTTGGGAAGGGGGAACGAGGTCGGTGGCCGGGGAGGGCAATTGGGAGTCAGATGACAGCTCTGCTGCTCGGGTGTTGGGGGATCCGGTTCGCGTTGAGGCTTGTGCTCGCGAAGTCAAGCTGCCCAACATGCCTGCCGGCAAGCCCAAAGCCGTGACACAGAGACAACTGACCAAGCCCATTTTGCGGGCGGGATCCAGTCCCTGTCCAAGCTGTTTCCAATTTCGCATGAGGCCGCGCTCCTCTCCAATCTCGTACAACTTCCAGTGCGACGGTTAAAACAGAAGTTAATGTACCATAGGTTTCTGAGTTGACCCGTTTGTACGGTCGGACACAGGAGCTCAAGTCTTGATAGCATAAGGGGTTTTGGCATTTTGGACTACCGCTCAGCAGGGGTTGACATCGATCTGGGCCACGCCTTTGTCAGGGGGATCCGCGAGCGCGTTGAACGGATTCAAATTCCGTCCTCAGGTTCTTCAGGAACCTTGGGCGGCATCGGCGGCTTTGCCGGTCTGTTTGAGCTGCCGACGGGGTATCAAGCGCCGGTGTTGGTGGCGGGCACCGATGGGGTGGGGACAAAGCTGGACATTGCCCAGCAGTGGGGTCAGCACCGGGGGGTAGGTGTTGATCTGGTGGCGATGTGCGTCAACGACGTGCTGACGGTGGGGGCCCGGCCGCTGTTTTTCTTGGACTATGTGGCCACTGGCAAGCTGGAGCCAGAAGCCCTGTTGCAGGTGATCGATGGCATCTTGGCGGGCTGCCAGGAAGCGGGCTGCCAACTGCTGGGCGGGGAAACGGCGGAGATGCCGGGGTTTTATCCCCCTGGGAAGTACGACCTGGCCGGGTTTTGTGTGGGAATTGTGGAGAAGGCGGCCATTCTGGATGGGTCGCGGGTACAGCTTGGGGATCGGTTGTTGGCTTTGCCCAGCAGCGGCCTACACAGCAACGGCTACAGCTTGGTGCGGCGGATTGTGGCCGACCGGGGTTGGCGCTGGGATCACCGGCCTCCCGGCTGGGATCGGCCTTTGGCGGAAGTATTCCTCACCCCCACCCGCATCTACGTGCAGGCGGTGCAGCGGCTGCAGGCAGCAGGGATCGCCATCCACGGCATGGCCCACATCACTGGCGGCGGGATCCCGGAAAACTTGCCCCGCTGTTTGGCCCCCAACCAGGCGGCGCGGCTGCAGCCCCATAGCTGGCCCATCCCACAGGAGTTTCTCTGGCTCCAAGAACAGGGCCAGGTGGAGACCTTGGAGATGTTCCGCACCTTCAACCTGGGGGTGGGCTATGTGCTGGTGATCCCCCCTGAGGCGGAAAATCAGGTGAGATCCCTGCTCCCCGAAGCCTTCCCCATTGGGGAGGTGGTGGCGGCCTGTCCAGGGGAAAGCCGCGTTCTGGGACTGGAACAGTGGGGATCCCTCACAAGCCCTGCCGACTAGCCAACCGATGGATCCCCACCAAAAGGGGGAAAGGGATCCCAGTTCCCTCGACTCATCCTCGCCGTCGCTATGCTAAGTTGGCATGTGGCCTCAGCGCTGTTGCCCGCCTTCTTGCCCGAGCCTGCTTCCCGACATTTGTCCTCTTTGGGAATAGGGGTAACTCGGCCTTGGACCGTTTGCTAATCGCTGCTGACCCTCTAGGTTAGGAGTTGCTGATGACAGGTTTACCCACTGCTCGTGCAACCGCGGGTGCCATCGAAGTTGAGCATCTGAGCAAAACCTACGGCAGCTTCACTGCCATCCGCGATGTTTCCTTCCAGGTGAACGCCGGCGAGATCATGGGGTTTTTGGGGCCGAACGGAGCTGGCAAGACCACTTCCATGCGCATTTTGGCGGGGTATCTGCCTGCCAGCGAGGGGACGGCGCGGGTGGCCGGGTTTGATGTTCACGAAAACTCGATGGCGGTGCGGCAGCGCATTGGCTATCTGCCGGAAAACCCACCCCTCTACCCCGACATGACGGTGGAGGCGTATCTGCACTTTGTGGCCCAGATCAAGCGGGTCAGCGCTGGCGATCGGCCCAGGCGGGTGGACGAGGCGATCCGGCGGTGCAGCCTGGAAGAAAAGCGCCACACCCTCATCCGCAAGCTCTCCAAGGGGTTTAAGCAGCGGGTGGGCATCGCCCAAGCTCTGGTTCACGACCCGCCGGTGATCATCCTGGATGAGCCCACCATTGGGCTGGATCCCAAGCAGATTATCGAGGTGCGCAAGCTCATCAAGAGCCTGGCGGGGGAGCACACCATCATCCTCTCCACCCACATCCTGCCCGAGGTGAGCATGACCTGCGACCGAGTGGTGATCATCAACCGCGGCCAGGTGGCGGCCATTGGCACCCCCGCTGAGCTGACAGCCCAGCTCCAGGATCGGCAGCAGGCAAAGCTGGTGGTGGGGGCAACCGAGGCAATGGCCATCCGGACGGCCCTGCAGCCTTTGCCCCAAGTGGAGGTGGTGAGCCTACAGCCCTTGGCGGCGGATCCCTCCCGCTGGCAGGTGCAGCTCAAGAGCAACGCTGCCGCGGACGGCTGGATCCCGGAGGCAGCCAAAGCGCTGGTGCAGGCGGGGATCGACCTCTACGAGATAGGCCGCCCGCAGGCTTCTTTGGAAGAGATTTTCCTGCAGCTCACTACGCAAGAGGGATCTGAGGGCGCATTGGAGGAAGCGGCATGAACGGAGTGGTTGCCATTTTTCGCAAAGAGCTGCGCGGCTACTTCACCTCCCCCATTGCCTATGTGGTGGCCGCGGTGTTTTGGGGACTGGCGGGGTTTTTCTTCTTTAATATTCTGGTGCGGGTGATCAGCTTTTCTCAGCAGGTGGATCTTTTCGCCCAGTTCGGCCAGGAGAACCCTTTTGACGCCGCCACCATCCTGTCACAGCAGTTTCTCAACCTCTTGGGCACCCTCTCCTTATTTCTATTGCCCATCTTCACCATGAGCTCCTATGCCGAGGAGCGGCGGCGAGGCACGATGGAGCTGCTGGCTACTTCTCCCATCACCAACTTGGAGGTGGCCCTAGGCAAATGGTTGGCGGTCTGGGTGTTTTTCATCACGCTGCTGCTGCCGCCGCTGGTCTACCATGTGCTGGTGCTGAGCAGCGCCAACCCGGCAGTGGACTACCGCCTGACCCTGATGGGTTATGTGGGCCTAACCCTGCTGGCGGGTAGCGTTATGGCCTTGGGGTTGTTTATCTCTTCTCTGACAGACAGCACCCTCATCGCAGCAGTGGCCACCTTTGGCTTGATTTTGTTGCTCTGGGTGATCGACGCGGCAGCCGGCCAGGAGGAGAACTGGATTGCCGCGACGCTGCGGCATGTGTCTTTGCTGCAGCAATACAGCAACTGGGTGCAAGGGATCCTCAGCAGCAGCAGCCTCATTCTTTTCTTGAGCATCATCGTCCTGGGGCTGTTTGCCACGGTGCAATCGGTGGAAAGCCTGCGCTGGCAACAGAGCTGAGGTCAGATGGGAGGAGTGTGGTGTTTGCGGCAGCGGTGCGGAGCATTATGAAGGACTGGCGCGCGCTATTGGACTGGACAGGGATCCTGGGCATTGGCGTCATCGCCATTGGCCTGGTGGTGGGATCCGCCTTTACCGGTTGGACGGCTGTGCCCCTGAGCATGCTGGAAACAGGTTTGGCCCTGCTGGTGGCTTGGGGCATCACCCACCGGCAGGAGGTGGGGGTCTTCCTCGGTTTGCGTTCCACCCAGACCAACGCCAACATCCTGGTGGCGGTGGCGGCGATGGCCGTCATTCTAGTGCTGGTGAATGTGGTGGCGGTGCGCTACGACCTGCGGCTGGATCTCACCGAGGAGGGCCTGTTTACCCTGTCGCCCCAAACCCGGCAATTGGTGCAGGGATTGGTGCAACCGGTCAAAGTTTGGGTGGTCACCACTGCGCCGGATCCCAATCTGCGGGAACAACTGGAGCGCTATCGCCGCCTTAACCCCAACCGCTTTCAGTTTGAGTTTGTGGATCCCAATCGGGATCCCTTGACCATTCAACGGCTGCAGGTGACGCAAAACAACACCCTGGTGGTGGAGGCCGGAGAAAGCCGACAACAACTGCCCCAGCCCCCTGCTCCTGACCTGGAGAGCAGACTGACCCCTGTCTTGTCCAAAGTGGTCAACCGAGGGGAGTTAGTGGCCTATTTCGTGCAAGGGCATGGGGAAGTGGGGCTGCAAGCGAGGGAAGGCGCCCCAACTCTGGCTCAGGCGGCGGCAGCCCTGGGCCAGGAAGGCTATCGGGTAGAGCCCCTCAACTTGGTGCAAGCGGAGATCCCAGAGGATGCGAATGTCCTGGTGCTGGCGGGGCCACAGCGGGCTTTGTTCCCCGGCGAGGTGGAGAAACTGCAGGATTACCTGGCCGAGGGAGGACGGCTGCTGTTGTTGATTGGGCCACGGGTGGATGCCGGCCTGGATCCCTTGCTGGAAGAGTGGGGCGTGGTCTTGGGGGATGACATCATCCTGGAGGCGAGCAGCATCAGCCAGCTTCTGGGGACAGGGCCAGCCGTAGCTTTGGTTACTGACTACGGGGATCACCCCATTACCGCCCCCTTGGCCGCCCAGCGGCTGATGACCCTCTTTCCCTTAGCTCGTTCGGTAGAAACCCAAGCTCGGGAAGGGATCCAAGCCACGCCCTTGCTGCGCACCGGCCCGCAAAGTTGGGGGGAGACCAGTCCTGAGCTGGAACGTGGCCCCTTGCAATTCGATCCGGATCAGGACAAGCCCGGCCCCCTCACCTTGGGTGTTGCTTTAACCCGCCGTTTGGACGCCGACCAGGCCGACACAGGATCCCCGCAGGAGGCCCGCCTGGTGGTGATCGGCAATGTCAACTTCGCCCTCAACGGCAACTTGCGGCAGCAGGGCAACCGGGATCTCTTCTTGAACACCCTCAACTGGCTGACTGAGCAAACGGAGCAGATCTCCATCCGCCCCAAATCCATCACGGATCGCCGCCTCACCCTGACCGGTCAAACCTTCCGCTGGCTGGTGCTGGGATCGACGGTGCTTTTGCCCTTGGCGGCCCTGGGATCCGGAGCTGCCCTGTGGTGGCAAAGACGGTAGAGCTGGAGGAAAGCAGGCATGTTCAAGCGAACCACCTGGATTCTTTTAGGTTTGGCGGTGGCCTGTCTGCTGGGCTACTTCCTCTTGGACAACATCCAGCAACTGCGCCAGGAGCAACAGGCGGAGCGAGCGCGGCTGTTCCACTTTGCCACCGATACCATTGCCCGCATTGAAATCCGCCAACAGAAAGAGGGGGAACCCGTTCGCGGCAGCGGTGCGGAGCACTTGGAAATCCTTTTGGAGCGCACTCCGGAAGAAGAGGGATCCCGCTGGCGGATTGTCAGTCCCATTCAGTCAGCGGCGCTGGACTTCCCCATTGAGCAGTTGCTCAACACCTTCTCCCGCCTCACCCCCCAAATCACTCTGGAGGGGGTCACTGACCTGGCCGCTTTTGGCCTGGATCAGCCGCGACACCAAATCGCCCTTTTCCCCAAAGAAGGGGATCCCTACCGCCTGGCCATCGGCAACGACAACTTCGACGGCTCTGGCTTCTACGCCCAGCCCGAAGGGGGACAGGTGGTGCTTCTAAGCAGTGCCCAGAAGGGATCCCTGTTGCCCTCCCTACTGGCTTTGCGGGACAAGACTTTGCTTCAGTTTGATACAGCCGAGGTGAAAGCCCTGCAAGTGCAGTTGGCAGAGGCGGAGCCGGAAGTTGTTCGCCTGCAGCGACAAGACGTTCGCGCCAGCGGTGCGGAGCACTTTACTTGGCAGATTGTCGAGCCCAGAGAGCTGCCTGCCGATGAGATCAACGTCAACCGCTTGCTCAATACTCTGGCCCGCCTGCAGGCCGTGGAGTTCCCCGCCGAGACCAAAGACGAGCTCGCCCCCTATGGCCTGGAGCAGCCTTCCGCCCGGCTGACGGTAGAGCTGGAGGAGGGCAAAACCCTGAAGGTCGCTTTGGGATCGGAGAAAGATGGCCAGGTGTACGTCATCACCTCTGAGCACCCGGCAGTAGCCACCTTGCTCACCTCCACCGCCGATATTCTCCGCTCCGACTTGGAAGAGCTGCGGGATCACCGCATTGCCCGCCTCAACGCCAACCAAGTG
Organism: Thermostichus sp. MS-CIW-25; assembly: GCF_054060015.1. Classification (NCBI taxonomy): domain Bacteria; kingdom Bacillati; phylum Cyanobacteriota; class Cyanophyceae; order Thermostichales; family Thermostichaceae; genus Thermostichus; species Thermostichus sp. MS-CIW-25. Next base: position 47,152 of record NZ_JBSSCS010000011.1, on the reverse strand, counting down.
GGCCAAGTCACCTTAGAATCCCAAGGGGAAAAGGTCACCCTCACCCCTCGGCCTTCAGAGAAGGGATCCTTGGAGCTGCGCTGGGAAAACCCGGAGCGACCGGGCCAGCCTGTGGATCTCGGCTCTCTGTTCTCCAGCCTAAATGCTGCCCGCGCCAAGGAGTTTGTGGAACAGGCCGACGCGGAAGCCCAAAGGGTGTTGTCTGAGCCCGACCTACGGCTGACCTTTGAGCCCAAACCCGACGCCGAGCAGGATCCCTTGGCCCTGACCTTGGCCGCCTCTGGCTTGCAGGCCTACGTGCAAAGCAGCCGCCAGCCGGACATTGCCGTGATCGAGCTGAGCACCTTCAACAGCCTGGAAACCGAAGTGAATCGCCTCTTGGAGGGCCAGCCGGAGAGCAAGGACTCTGCCCCACTCACGCAACCGCCTTCCACCCCCTCGCCCCCGAGTCCCTAGAGCCTTAGCCAGCAGGGGTAGCTGTCTTCTCTTCCGCAGTTTGGGCTTCTTTTTTCAGGGCTTCCCCTTGTATCGTCAACACCGAGCAGGGGGCGCGGTGCAGCACGTAGTTGCTGACGCTGCCCAGAAACAGCTCGCTCAGGCCGGAGTGGCCGCGGCGGCCCACCACCACCAAGTCCGCCTCCCAAGAGCGGGCCAGATCGCAGATGACTCGACCGGGGTTGCCGTAGTTGAGGCTGTACTCAGCACGGATCCCGTGCTCAGCCGCTTTCCCCACCAGCGAGCGCAGGTAGTCGATCTGGTTTTGCTCGAAGATGGCGCATTGCTCCCGATAGGACTGCCACAGCTCGGCGCTGATGGCGGAGCTATAGTCCACCCCCAGGATCATCGGCGGCTCTGGGGCACCCGGCTCTTCCTGAGACAGAACATGGAGAATCATCATGCTGGCCTGCATGGCCTTGGCCACTTGGACGGCCTTTTGAAACACTCCTTGGCTTAGCTCCGACCGATCCAATGCCACCAAAATCCTGCTGAACATATCGGCTTCCTCCAGATGGCTAACAGAGGGACACAAGACAGAAGCAGCTTAACTTTGACTCATTCGACCCATCTTCCTTCGACTCAAAGCTCCTTTCTTCTTTGCCCTCATTCGTACCTATCTGTGTTGTAGAAGATTTGGGCGAGAAAACCCCCGAACATCTTGAATGAACCACCAGATTGGCAACGAAAGTTCAGAGATCTTGACACCGGTCAGAAGGCATCGCCTTGGGCTGCCCACTCCAACACCGCCTGCAGCGCCTCGGCCTGCTCTTGCCAGACTTGATCGAGGGGAGTGCCCCGCAGGATTTCCAGCGTTAGGGTTGGGATGTGCCGTTCCTGCCCCGCCCAAGTGCCCAGAGAACCGGGGGTGGGATAGCCAATGTCGGCGGCGACGGGCAAGCCGTTGCGAGCAGCCATCACCTGGGCCAGCTCAAGGGCAGGGCCGTTGTAGTTCACGCAGGGGTGCGCCTGGCAGGAGTGGGCAGAAAGGATAAACTGGGGCTGAATCCGGGCCAAACTCGTCAACAACACTTGCGTCTCGGGCTCGGAGCCTGGGGCTGCTCCGGGCGGATAGCGAGCTTCCAAGGAGGCCGGGATCCAATCTTGGGTGGGCAGATTGCGGTTGAGATCGACGCCGTTGGCATTGAGCCGTTGCCCCAGGGCACAGCCATCCGGGTTCAGGCGTGGGATCGCCCATAGGGTCGCTTTCCCGGCCAGGGATCCCCATTTCCCAGAAGCCACATAGCGCTCGATCAGGGCATAGCCCTCCACCTCATCCCCGTGTACCCCGCCGAGCAGCAGCAAGGAGCGGATCCCTTGGGTGAGCTGCCAAAGGTGAATGGGACGCCCCTGCACCGAGTAGCCGATGACCCGCAGGGATCCCAAAGGTTCACCCGCAGCAAGTTCCTGAGACATGGGGGATCCCGGCAAGTCTCGCAACCGTTAGAACGGGAGATCGTCCGGCTCCGGTGGGGAAACCACATCCCCCTCAGAGGATTCCACAATCGCCGGTTCGCCCATCCCCGTCAGGGAGAGAACGCGAGCGGATCCCAGTTGATGGACACGGCGCGCGGTGATCTCGGCCAGCTTTTCCTTGCGCCCATCTCGCTCCACCACATTCATGTGCAGTTGGCCCTCCACCGTGATCTGGTCGCCCACATGGCAGGTGTCCACCACCCTTTTGGCCAGTTCTCCAAAAGAGGAAACGCGCACGCGATAGGGCGGCTCATCCGGGCGCAGGCTGGGAAAGCCGATCACCAAGGATGTAACAGCCAAGTTATCGGGGGTGTAGCGCAGCTCCGGCTCAGACAGAACCTCGCCCATCAACACAATCGAGTTCATAACAGAGCCATCCAGGGATAAGGGGCAGCTCAGCGCACTTCCATCATGCCCGCAGGCGGGGATCCCGTCAAACCTAGCCGACGCGGAGAGTCATGTGGCGCAGCACACTCTCGTTGATGCGCAGGTTTTTCTCCCAGGCAGCCACCGCATTGGGTTCGGCTTCGTAGTTGAACTGGATGTACAGACCCTCCTTGAACTTTTTCATCTCAAACCCGGCAAAGCGGCGCTTGCCCCTATTGGTAATCTCCACGTGGGTTACTCCGTTCTCTCGCAGGATTGCCTCCTGACTGCTGAGCAGTTGTTCGAGGGGTTCATCTGACAGATCAGGACGCACAATCAGCATCGTTTCGTAAGCGCGGGGCATGGAAGCAAGTTCTCCTTAGAATCCAGTGGTAGAGACGCAGTGGACTATACTAGCTTTTCTTTCCCACAACCGAAAAGGCTGCCGCCCAATTCCCATACTCTGGCCGCAGCGGCAAATGCAGGTGAGGCTGCTCACAAGAGGGGATCCGTTGTCCGATACAATAGGGATTGCTTCATTGGCCGCCGGTTGGCCCGGCCAAGACACGCTGAATCGAGAGTTGGGATTCCAAGCATGAGCGCAGACGAAGTTTATAGCCGTGTTCGCAAGATCGTGTCCGATCAACTGGGCGTGGAAGACGACAAAGTGACCCCGGAAGCCAATTTCCAGAACGACCTGGGGGCCGATAGCCTCGATACGGTGGAGCTGGTCATGGCTTTTGAAGAGGAATTCGATCTGGAGATCCCCGATGAAGATGCAGAGGGGATCGCCACCGTGCAAGACGCTGTTAACTACATCCTCTCGAAGAAAGCTGCCTAGTCTGCCCCCAGTTCTGACTCTATACCCCCGGGCTAACACCGGACGATGGCTACCACAGATCCCGCCACTGCTTACAGACCAACCCGCCGCGTTGTGATTACGGGCCTGGGTGCGGTCACTCCTATCGGCAACTCTCCTGCCGAGTTTTGGCAGAGCTTGCTGGCAGGGCGCTCCGGCATTGGGCCGATTACCCATTTCGATGCCTCCCGCCACGACTGCCGTATTGCCGGAGAGGTGAAGGGATTTGATCCCCTCGACTATTTGGATCGCAAGGATGTCAAGCGCACCGACCGCTTTGTGCACCTGGCGATGGCGGCCACCCGGCAAGCCTTGGAGGACGCCGACTTTCACATCACCGCTCTCAACGCCGAGCAAGTGGGGGTGATCTTGGGCACCGGCATCGGCGGCATCCGCGTCTTGGAAGAGCAGCAGACCATCTATCTGCAGAAAGGGCCGGATCGCTGTAGCCCCTTCATGGTGCCCATGATGATTGCCAATATGGCTGCGGGTCACCTGGCCATTCATTTTGGCGCCAAAGGCCCCAATTCCTGCACAGTTACGGCCTGTGCCTCTGGCTCCAACGCCATTGGCGATGCCTTTCGGCTCATCCAGAGGGGAGAGGTGCAAGCGGCGATCACCGGTGGCACGGAAGCGGCGGTCACCCCTTTGTCCATGGCGGGGTTCAGTGCCATGAAGGCCCTTTCCACCCGCAACGACACCCCGGAGCAAGCCTGTAGGCCCTTTGATCGGGATCGGGACGGCTTTGTCATGGGGGAAGGAGCCGGGATCCTGCTGCTGGAAGCCTTGGAGCATGCCCGCGCCCGTGGGGCAAAAATTTATGCCGAGATGGTTGGCTATGGCCTCACCTGCGATGCCCACCACATGACCAACCCTGCCCCTGGTGGTGAGGGAGCAGCTCGGGCGATGCGGCTGGCCCTCAAAGATGCCGGGCTTCAACCTGGGGACGTGCAACACATCAACGCCCATGCCACCAGCACCCCTGTAGGGGATATTGCCGAGGTACAGGCCATCAAGTCGGTCTTCGGCGAACATGCCCCCCGTTTGGCCATCAGCGCCACCAAGTCCATGACCGGCCACCTGTTGGGGGGAGCGGGCGGCATTGCCACGGTGGCCACAGCTTTGGCCATCCACCACGGCTGGGTTCCTCCTACCCTCAACTTGGACAACCCTGATCCCGAGTGCGAAGGGCTGGATTTTGTACCCCACAAGGGGCGGCAGATGGCTGTCGAGGCCGCTTTGGTCAATGCCTTTGGATTTGGTGGGCACAACGTCACGCTGGCTTTGCGCCGCTACTCTCCCGATTGAAAGGCTTGGCCTATGTCTTCTCCCGAAAGTTCGTCGCCCTCAGTTCGTCAACAAGCCTTGGCCGCTTTGACGGCGGAGCTGGCGCAGCAAGGCCACCCGCCCGAATATGCCCAGCACATGGCAGCGGCGGTTATTTTTCAAGCGGACTTGGATCTGTGTGCAGCCCAACTGGCGCGGGTGCTCAGTTGGCTGAAGCAAAACCATCCTGAACTCTATCCAGAGGCGGTGCAATTGGTGGACGCCACCCGCGAAGAGTTCGAGCGTCGCGTTCAAAATGGATAGACAAGCCATCTGCTGTGATCTGAAGCAGGGATCCGGCAGTTGGGTTGCGGTCGTTAGCAGAGGGTGATGTCGCCCATATGGGGCTGCAAGGGGTGATCTTGAGCTGGAGTGGGGTGGTGGCCGATGACGAGAGCCTGCACCTACAGGCCATCAACCAACTGCTGGTGGAAGAGAACCTGCGCCCCTGGAACCTGTGCTGGCCCAAGTCTGGATCCCCTGGGCAGCGGGAGCTCTATCGGCTGCAATACCTGGGCCGACCGGATCGAGAGCGCCTGCCGGCTCTGTGGGGGGATCAAGGGCGGGTGCTCAGCCCCAAACAACTGGAAGAGCTGCTGAAACGCAAGGCCCTATACTACCGACAGGCTTTGCAGGGGCAGAGGGAATTGCCTCTCATTCCCGGTTTGGCGGAAACTTTGGAGACGCTGGAGCGGCTGCAACTGAAGGTCGGCCTGCTGTGCGGCCAATCGGCAGCCGAGGTGGCCGCTTTTCTAGAGCGCTTCCAGCCATGCTGCCCGGCCCTGACGCGGTTGACCGATGGGGGATCCTACCGAGTGACGGGGGATGATGCAGGCCCAATGCTTTCCCCAGGACACTTGCACCGCCTGCTTTTGCAGCGGATGGAATTGCCTGCCCAGGAGTGCTTGAGCATTGAGGCCACCTACCCCGGCATTCAGGCAGCCCGTTCGGCAGGGATCCCAGTCCTGGCGCTGGCTACCTTCTTTCCTCTGCACATGCTGCAGCGGCGGGCCAATTGGGCGGTGGACGGCTACCACCAGGTGGAATGGGATCGCATCCGGAACTGGTTTGCCGGCGGGCAAAACCGTCCTTCGACCCCAGTTGAAGCAGAAGCGGAGGCCGGTTCCTTCAAGGGATCCCAGGGAGCATGACTCTAGTCAATAATAAGCTCAACTATACTGAAAATAATGTATAATATGTTCAGTACGGATTACTACCAGTTGATCTTTCTGTTTACTTTCGAGTCTGCCAACATGGTAGCCAAAGCAAAGCAGAAAATTGGTAGTAAGACGACACGGAAACTGCGCTTTGGGTATTCTACTCAAAGCTTTGCGGGATACCGCCATTCTGTTTGGACTCCGTCCCGCTAACGCGAATGGAAACAAACAGAATGCTATCGCTGCATAGTTGAACAGTGATGTTCAGCAGTGTTCAGCGTAAATGTATCAGGTCAGCCCCAGCCCTAGGGCAGGATCAGCATGCCATCCCCAAAGGAATAGAAGCGATACCCCTGGTCGACGGCCTCTCGGTAGAGATCCAGCAGCCTTTGCCGCCCGATCAGCGCAGCCACCAGCATCATCAGGCTGGAGCGGGGCAGATGAAAATTGGTGACCAGTCCTTGAATCACCCGCCAGGAGTAGCCGGGGTAGATGAATAGATCGCTTTTCCCCTGCCAAGGCTGCAAGGTGCCAGAGGCTGCCGCGGTTTCCAAAGAGCGCACCACAGTCGTTCCCACCGCGATCACCCGCCCCCCTCGGGCTTGGGCTTTTTGGATGGCTGCTACCGTTGTTGCCGGCACCTTGAGCCACTCGCTGTGGAGACGATGTTCGGTCACCTGCTCCGCCTCCACCGGTCGGAAGGTACCCAGGCCGATGTTCAGGGTGATGTAGGCGGTTTGGATCCCTTTTTGGGCCAGCCGCTCCAGCAGCTCCTGGGTAAAATGCAGCCCTGCCGTGGGAGCAGCCACCGAGCCGGGGTGTTTCGCCCAGAGGGTTTGGTAGTCTTGAGGGCGAACCTGTCCGGAAGCCTTGATGTAGGGAGGCAGCGGGATCCGGCCCACCTGCTCTAGGATTTCCTCAAAAGGCTGTGCCCCCTCCCACTCAAACTGCACCACTCGCCCACCGGTCTCCGGATCCAAATCCAGGACAGTGGCTCTCAGCCCAGAGGGGGATCCCTGCTTGCTCCAAAAACCAATCCGATCCCCCACCTTCACCCGTTTGCCCGGCCTGACCAAAACCCGCCAGTTCCACGCCTGATCCGGCAGAGGTTGGGCGGCGGCAGGGATCCCTTCCAGGCAAGGCTCCAGCAGCAACACTTCGACCCGCGCCCCAGAGGGTTCCTTAGCCCCGAACAGGCGGGCCGGGATCACCTTGGTATCGTTGAGAACCAGCAGATCCCCTTCCTGCAGGTAGTCAGGCAGATGGCAGAAGCGGCGATGCTCGTGCCTATCCGGGTACACCACCAGCATCCGCGCCTGATCCCTGGGCTCCACCGGCGTTTGCGCAATCCGATCTGGAGGGAGGGTGTAGTCGTAGGAAGCTGTGAGCAGATCCGGATTGGGCTCCCTATCGCCCAAAGGCTCAGCCTCACCGGGGGGAGCGGCAGCAGGCGAAAAAGAGTCAGGCATGGAGATGAATCAAGATGGGGTTCTACGTGGATCCAGCATAGCCAACCGGATCCCGCCAACCCTCTCCCTTTTGAGGGAAGCAGCTAAACCTTGGCCACCACCACCTGCTGCGGCTGATCCTGATACTTGCCGGCGCGGTCGGCGTAGGTCACTTGGCAGGGATCCCCTTCCAGAAACAGAAGCTGTACCACCCCTTCGTTAGCGTACACACGGCAGTCGGCGCTGGAGGCGTTGGAAAACTCCAGAGTGAGATAGCCCCGCCATCCCGCTTCAGCCGGCGTCAGGTTGGCAATCAGACCCACCCTGGCATAGGAAGATTTGCCAATGCAGATCACGGTAATGTTATCCGGGACTTGCAGCCGTTCCAAGGACACCCCCAACCCATAGGAATGGGCCGGGATGATAAAGTAATCCCCCATCTCGTCGTGGTGCAGCTCCACCGCTTCCAGATTCTTGGGGTTAAACCGCTTGGGATCCACCACCGTGCCGGGCACATGGCGAAAGATCTTGAACTCCACCGGCGACAGGCGGATGTCGTAGCCATAGGAGGACAGCCCGTAACTCAAAACAGGCCGAGACTCAACAGCGCGCACCAGCTCAGGACAGAAGGGCTCAATCATCCCTCGCCGCGCTTGCTCACAGATCCAGCGGTCGTTTTTCAACATGGCTACAGCCGGCTTCCTGGAGAGTGAGGGCACATCTGGTGGACAAGCTCCAGTCTTATTGGGACTCCGCCCCCCTGACGCGACCCGTGTTGCCTAGGTCCTTCGGAGCGGAAACTGTTTGCGCTAGCGGTGCGGAGCAACATGGGCTGCTGTAGGCATAGCACCTGTGCCGCTGACTTGAGGGGGATCCAGAGAGCAGGCAACATTCGCATCGGCAGTGCGCAGCCCTGGGCCTGGGGTTCCACGTAGGCGCAACTGCGTGATCAAGTCCGCCCGCTCCAGAAACGAATCCGGCATCTCCGGCCCGGTGATCACCATGTCCATGGAGATGGGGCGCTGGTCGATTAAGCTCAGCACTTCAGCTTCTGAGATCAGGCCCAACTTCACAGCCAAGCTCAGCTCATCCAACACCACCAAGTCGTAGCGGCCACTCCTGACGGCCTCCTGGGTGAATTGCCACAGCTCATCCAATGCCACCCGCTCCTCAGGCTCTAGGTGAGGTGTATCGATGCACCGGTGCAGGCGACAGCGAACCCACTCTAAGGATCTGCCCAAGGAGAGACGATTTGCGGGCCCCTGGTTGATCCCACCCTTGAGAAATTGCACGATCAGCACCCGCGTTCCCTGGCCGGCCAAGCGCAGCGCCTGGGCCATGACAGGCGTAAACATGCCTCGGCTGGGGTGGGTGTAAAGCTGCAGGGATCCCTGGGGAACCAACTGGGCGGAGAGGGCTCCATCCCGCTGAAGGAAGCGGTCGCCGGCAGCAGAGCTGGCTTGAGCAGTAGGCTGTTTGACGCGGGCCACAGGAAAGGCATCCTTGGGGGAGGGCATAGGATTTGGGGAGGCAGTGCAAACCACGTTCTAATCTCACGAGCAGGCTAGTGGACACGGCCCTAGGTTATAGGGCCTACAAGTGGTGGAGAGCGTCGGCTATGGATTCCATGAAACACCACCTGTGCGTATCCGTCAATGAGTCGGTTCTGCTTCTAGCTGGCATACAAATCATCCCCAATAGAGTAATAGAAAATACAATCCTTGCCCATCCTAGCCTTTTGGCACAAGAGGCAATACCTGAAAAGCTTTGACAGGGGATCTCAATAAAATTTCAGGCCTAGCCCAGAAGCTTGTGTGTGGGGCTATCTCACTTGAGTATAGAGGTGCTCTATAAAAATTTGAGAAAAAGATCAATTTCTTCCAAATAAGATTAACTCTCACAAACAGGAATGCCAGTACCAGCAGCCCACCCACGAGAGAGGAGCAAGGGTCAACCTACCCCAAAAGCCTTGTCCACCAGGAGAGATAGTCATTTTTAAAATAACTATACATTTGGTCGGGAGCCGGGTAGGCCTACACATTAGCGAACATTCGTAGTAGAGAGAATTGTAACCAAAAGTCCAAGGAGTTAATTTCTAACCTCGAGAGTGAAGAAATATAAATTCGTCAATCATCTTCGTCAAAAAATGGATTATTGACAATACTTTTTTGAAAACCAGCATCTGATTTAGCAGAAGCGTAAAGAATTGCGTGCCTTTTATACTCTGGGGTCTTCTTCTTCAAGAGATCGCCTCTTTGATCATTTTTCTTACCGGTCTCAAGGCCAATGTTTTCTACTTAATTTAATCTCTATTTCTGTTATGAGAAATGAGCATTGGGCGTTCAGTTTGGATCCCATTTAAGATTGACCTGCACAAGCTCCGGAGCTTTGGGTGCCGAGATTGCCGGGATCCAGAGCCGAGTCCTTTCCTTCTTGAGAAGTCTTCTCCTAGCAAGGTAGATCCAATCCTGGAGAATACCTGATCCCTCATCCAAGCAGCCGGGAAGTCCAGGGATCCCACCCTCGATCCCTGGATCAAAAAGACACTTCCTGCCAGTACGAAAGGCTGCCTTTGTTCTCTGCTACCGACTTGGACTTGGGAAAAACCCTAGGCCATTGTGAACTCGGGGTGTGCGCCGCCGGGAGGGACTGGGATCCGTCTCACTGTTGGGTGGGCTGGCTTCTGGGTGTCGGTGTTCCAAATTGACGGCTTCTCCCCCCAGCACCAAGGTGGAAGCATTGCCCCCATCCAAGTTCAAGGCATGGCGACAGCCCAATTGCTGCATCAACTGTGCCATCTCCAGCAGGGTGAGCCCTTGGTTTTCCTGGGCATTGCCGGCGGTCACCAGCAGCAAATGTCCGCTGTCCAGTTGGCCGATGGCACTGCGGGCGGCTCGCTGCCGGCGAAAGAGAGGCTGAAATCCCTCCAATCGGGCATCCAAAACCACCTGTCCATCCAAGAGCAAGAGCGGCCCTGCCCCTAGGATGTGGGGATAAGCTTCCAGCTCGGGCGGATCCAAGCGCAGATGAAGGCTGAGGCGATCCCCAGGAACCAGCTTGCGGGCTTCTAGGGCACCTTCTAGCCCCCGCCCTGCCAATACATACCCCTCACTGGGAATCTGTACCGTTAAACTGCCGGCCAGGCCAGCCATCAGAATCTCTTGCACCCGATCCTCCCGCACCATCACGAGCATTTCGTCGTCCGTTTGGGTGGTGTAGGTGGATCCCCAGTCGGGGGTGAACTGGGAGATGCCGGGCAGGATATAGCCTGTATTGATGCCCACCACTGGGATTTGATCCCCAATGGCATTGCGCAGCTCTGCTTGCATCCGCAAACGGGCAGAGCGCACGGATCCCCCTTCTTGCCCTGCCGTCCCATCCGACCAGGCGATGACCCCACGACCCAAAATGGGGCTGGAGATCCAACGGCCATCCCGACGAATTGCCCCCAGCGGCTGACGGGTGTTGCGGTTGAAAAACCCACCGTTAATGGCGGCTACTGCTCCCTGTTCGGGGCCAAAGGAAGACAGCTCCCCCAGACCCACCAGCCCCGCAGGTGCAGCCCAGATAGGCCGCAGTTGGCCCGCTGCGAGAGAAATGACCACGATAGAAACGGGGATCCGATTGTCTCCAACCCAAACCTCCTTCTGGTACAAAGGGATCCCTTGCACCACCCGCACCGGCTGCACACCGAGGGTCACCTGAGCTTGAGCAGCCACGCTGGGCAAAAAGAGAGCAGCAGTGCAGGCTAACCCCCAGCCCATGACCCAGGCGCTCAGCTTGGTTTTGGACATGTCTTCACGTCTTTAGGGCTTCACCATTGTCATTGGGAGATGATTATCCCCCTGCGGCAAAGGTTCCCATCACAATGAGCGACAGCAGGATCCCGGGAAAGAGCAGCGTCACCAAGATCAGCAGTTCGGATAGGGTCATTGGGGAATGCTACCTACTTAAGGATTGAGCCAACACAGCAGCCCTAATTTTCACCCTAGCGATCCTATGGAAGTGGCCCAGGATCCCTTTGGGATCCCTTAACACTCGATCACCGGTTTTTGCGGCTGCCCGTGCATGCCATCTCTCGCTCTGCCGACAGTATCCTGGCAAGGGGAAAGCCTTATCCAACGGTTCCTATGGGCATCCAAGGCAAACGCATTGCCGTCGAACCCGGCCATCTTCGCCCCTGGCTCAAAGAGGCTGCTTTGGCAGGGGGTGGCGAAATTGTGCCCCTGGCAGAAGCAGAAGCCTTGGTCTGGGCCGATGCCTTTGATGTGCCCGGCCTGAAGTGCTGTCTGGCGGAAGGGAAAGGGATCCGCTGGGTGCAGTTGCCCTGGGCGGGGGTAGAGCCTTTTGTCCGGGCGGGAGTCTTGGATCCCGCTTATGTGTGGACTTGTGGCAAGGGAGTCTATGCTCAACCGGTGGCAGAACATGCCTTGGCCTTGACCTTGGCCGGCTTGCGCGACTTGAAGATCCGCGCCTTGGCCCAAACGTGGCAGGAAGGCTCCGGTACCAGCCTCTGGGGCAGCCGCGTGGTCATTTTTGGAGCCGGGGGCATCGCCCAAGAGTTGATCAAGCTGTTGCAGCCTTTTCAGTGCTCCATCGACGTGGTGCGTCGCAAGGCGGATCCCTTGCCGGGGGCCACGCGGGTGGTGACACTCGCGGAACGGCAAACGGTGTTGGCAGGGGCAGATGTGGTGATCCTGGCTTTGGCCCTCACGCCGGAAACCGAGGGGATCATCGCCCAAGCTGAGTTGGAGCAGATGGGATCCCAGTGCTGGCTGGTGAATGTGGCGCGAGGCAAGCACATCGTGACCTCCGACTTGGTGGCCGCCCTGCAGCAGGGGGTCATTCGCGGGGCCGCCTTGGATGTCACGGATCCCGAGCCCCTACCGGATGGGCATCCCCTCTGGAGCTTGCCCAACTGCCTGATTACCCCCCACACTGCTCTTACCGATGCCATGATTGTCCCAGCCCTCTCTAAGCGGGTGCGAGAAAATGTGCGGCGCTTCCGGGCCGGGGATCCCTTGCTGGGGGTGGTGGATCTGGCTTTGGGGTACTGAGGCCCCCAGTCCCTCCCTTTTGAGGAACCTGGGATCAGAACATTTGACGCCAAACCCTACTGCGGAGCCATCTCCTGCACGCGGGCAGCAATGGCCTCTGCCATCTCCTGAGTGCCGACGGGATCCCCTGTGGCCAGGTCATAGGTGACCTGCTTGCCCTCGGCGATCACCGCCTGCACCGCCGCCTCCACCCTTGCGGCAGCCTCCCGCTCTCCCAGGTAGCGCAGCATCATCGCCCCGGAGAGGATCAGAGCGCAGGGGTTGACTTTGTTTTGGCCGGCATATTTGGGAGCAGAGCCGTGAATGGCCTCAAAAACCGCAATGCCGTCGCCGATGTTGGCCCCCGGCGCCACCCCCAGCCCGCCGATCATCCCCGCGCACAAGTCGGAAATGATGTCCCCATAGAGGTTGGTGAGCACCAGCACATCGTAGAGCTGCGGCTTTTGCATCAGTTGCATGCACATGTTGTCCACGATGCGATCTTCAAACTCGATGTCGGGGTACTCCTGGGCCACCTCCCGCGCCACCTGCAGAAACAAGCCATCGGTGAATTTCATGATGTTGGCTTTGTGCACTGCCGTCACCTTCTTGCGGCCATTCTGGCGGGCGTACTCAAAGGCAAATTTGACAATGCGGCGGCTGCCGAAGTCCGAAATGGGCTTGATGCCGATGGCGGATCCCTCGCGGATGGGTTTGCCGGAAAGGCGCATCATTTCCTCCCGCGCCTGGATGGCTTCCGGCGTGCCCCGTTCAAACTCGATCCCGGCATAGAGATCTTCGGTATTTTCCCGCACCACCACTAGGTCGATGTCTTGAAAAGGGCTTTTGACACCGAGCATAGATTTGGCCGGGCGCAGGTTGGCGAAAAGATCCAGCTCCTTGCGAATGGCCACGTTGACCGAACGAAAGCCAGTACCTACGGGAGTGCCAATCGGCCCTTTGATCGCCACTTTGGTTTCCCGAATGGACTCCAACACCTGGGGTGGCAAGGGGGTGCCGTATTTCTCGATCACCTCCACTCCTGCTTCTACCGGGATCCATTCGAACCGAACCCCAGTAGCCTCCAAGACCGTGGTCATCGCCTTGGCCACTTCCGGGCCAATGCCATCCCCAGGGATCAAAGTCACACGATAGGCCACAGATGCTTCTCCTCGCAGTGTTAACGACAGCGCAAAAACTCCGCCTTGCCAGCGTGAGAGGATCCCTCCACCAGACAGGTTAGAGAACCGGGAACCCTTGAGCTTAAACGACTATAGAACAGGTTGAGACTGAAAATGCTGCGTCTGCTACCTCAGAAAAGGGGGGGCTAGCCGCAAGATCGGGGACTCGGCGGCAGAGGGACTCGCAGCTCTACAACTGTGCCACTGCCAAAGCGGCGATTACGCCAAGCAATGCTTGCCCCGATCAACTCGGCTCGGTAGCGCATGTTGAGCAACCCGTGTCCATGGCCAGACGGCTGGGCGGGATCCACCCCACTCTTGGACGCCGGCATACCGCAGCCATCGTCGATGATCTTCAGCTCCAAGTGGGTGTAGGGAGCCTGAGGGTTGGTAGAGGAACCCGCGTCCTGTTGCGCCTTGGGCTGAATGATGAGATCGATGCGCCGTGCCCCTGCGTGTTTGACGATGTTGTTCAGAGCCTCCTGCACGATGCGGAAAATGTTGCTCTGGCAGGTGGGGCTGAGACGGGAGAGCAGGCCATCGGCTTGGTTGTCGAAACGGGTGAGGAGAGGATGGGGGGAACGTTGGGCGGCCCGTTCCAGGAGACTGCGCAGAGCCGGGCCAAGGTTAAAGGCCCGCATGGCCGTCGGCTGCAAATCTTCCACGATCCCGCGCAATTCGGCCATGGTCTCTCGCAGTTGGGCGCTCATGGCCCGCAACTGAGCCTGTCCGGCTGGGCCAATGGTCGGATCGCCGGATAGCTCTTGGATCTGGCGAGACAAAGCTCCCAGATCTGCCAAGGTTTGGTCGTGCAAATCGGCGGCCAACCGACGACTTTCCGCCTCTCGCCCCTCGGTTAGGCCCCGCAAAGCTGCTGCCGTCGCCTCCTGACGGCGAACCTGCTCGTAGAAAGAGGCCCGCTGCAAGGCTACTGCCGCAATGTCCGCCAGCGCGTTCACCAAGTCCGTATCTCTGGGGGAAAATCCGGCGGCTTCTGAGGCGATATCGGCGGTTTTGCTTCCCCGAACTGCCGGCTCAAACGGCGGCATGAAGGCGCAAAGCACCCCGGCCACCTGGCGAGCATCGGTGACTATCGGCACACCCAACAGGGAGCGGATGCCCTTTTGCAGCAGATGGCGGCGGGCGTGGGCAGACAATGGGAAGGTGTTGACATCTGGAATCAGCAGCGTGTTCAGGTGGCTGTAGCAATTGACCCAGAGGAGCTGGCTTAGCTCAGGGGGCAGCGTCTGTCCCCTTTGGGAAGGGATCCCCGGCTGACGGCAATACTCTTGGATGATGGCCAGAAGTTCTGCAGGAGCGCCGGCCAAGGGTTGCTGAGCCAAAGGACTCCGTCCCGCCTCTGGTGGGGCTGTTGCTCTGCCTACGGCAGGGGAAGGGGAACCGCAAGGCTGTCGCGACGAGGCTGCGAACGGCTCATGGCCACTGCAGGGCGCCACAAAACTGCACCGCTCAACCTGCAAAGCCTCTGCCATGCCCTCGAGGGCAATCTGCACCACCTCCTGGGGATTGTAGGTGCCGCTGAGGCGCTGGGCAATCTGGCGCAAAAGGCTTTCCCGCTGGGCAGAGCTACGGGTTTGCTCGTAAAGCCGCGCTTGCTTGAGGGCGATCCCCGCCTGCTCGGCCACGGCTTCTGCCAACTCCAGATCCTCCGGCTGCCAAGGACGAGGGGTCAGGGAATCGCTGCCAGGGTAGCGGATTAGGGCAATGCCCCCCAACAGTTCTTGGGGCCTGTCCGGATGCTCAGAAGCAAATAGGGGCACCAACAACAGCCCACTCCCCTGGCTCTGAGGCTTTAGATCGGCCCAGGACTGAGCCGTCTGCGGCTCCGGCACCACCACAGGCCCCCTCAAGGTGGCGAGCAAACTGGCCCCCAAGCGCAACTTGGCTCGAATCGTCTCCGGCAAGTCCGGCGGGATCCCAGGCTCAACCCAGGGGCAATCTGGGGATCCCACCAACGGCCCCCTTGTCGGCAACAGAGTGTCCAGCAACGACTCCGTCCCGCCCACGCGAACGGTGGGGGAAAGCTGCGGCGCATAAAGGCCAACAGGGTGTAGCAGCTCCTGCTCCGGCTGCCAGAGGGCCAAGATACACACATCTGCCTGAAAAGCCGCCCCGATCTGCTGGGTGATCGCATGGAAGAGGGTGGTGGGCTCCAGGCTGGAGCGAATCGCCGCCGTGATCGAGTGCAACAGAGCCAGCCGTTCCGTCTGCTGATGGGCATGCTCGAACAGGCTGGAACGGGTGAGGGCAATGGCCAGTTGAGAGGCCACCGAGCGCAACAGCTCGATCTCCTCCGGCTGCCAAAGGTGGGGTGTGGTGACGTACACTCCCAACAACCCAATCATCTCCCCTGGCTCTGCAGCCAAACCGGGCCGTCCCCCATCCTTCCCGCCAACCTCCGAAAGCCCTACTCCTGCCGAGCCCACCGACTGCACCGGGATCAGCACCGCCGAGCAAGCCTGCAGCGCCTGGAGAGCGGCCAACCCCTCTGGGGTCAGGAGATCTCGATCCGGCAGCAGAGGCAAGGCTATTTGCACCACCTGCCCCGTCCGCAGGCGCTCGCACAGCGAGCCAAAGTCCTGGATCCGGTACACCTCTCCTAGGGAGGGGGTTAGCCCAGGGCTCAGGGCCTCATGGCTGACCCGAACCGTCTGCTGATCCGGGCTGAGACTGTAAAAACAGCAGCGGCTCAGCCCCTTCACCCCTTTCGAGAGAAAGGCCTGCTGCAGCTCCTTCAGGGCAGTGCTGACGATTTGATCCCACTGCAAAAAGCGGTGAACAGTGCTGGTGATGCGGTTGAGCAGCACCTCCCGCACCGCCTGCCGTCGGCTGCGCTCCAGCAGCTTGGCATTGATGATGGCGCTGGCGATATAGGAACAGAGGAACTTCACCACTTCCAGAAAGCTGGCTTCCAGAGGTGTCCGGCTCAACAGAGCCAAAGCCCCCAGCCGCTCCTCCCCTCGGTTAATCGGGTAGGCAACAAAGCCCCGCAAGCCATTGGCCTTCACCCACTCCGGGGCGGGCATCCAGGCTTCTTGGGCGGGATTGTTGCTCAAAAGCGGCAGCCCCTCCTGGGCCACCCGTCCTAAAGGGCTGTCGTCAGGATAGATCCGCTGAATTTGGTCGTGAGCAGGGCTGAGCAGGCCGGCATGGGCCACCGACTGAAAACATCCTTCCTGCGGGTCGAAAATCCAAAGGCGAGCTGAGGCCGCGCCCAGGCGATTTACCATCTGCTGTACCAAGGTCTGGGCCAGCTTGAGCACACACTGCTCCAGCTCCCCCATCTCTACAGAGTCCGAAGAGGATGGGGAAGATAACTGAGAAGAGAGCAGCACCAGTTCTTGGACAATTTGGTTTGCAGCCTGTAGCTGGCGTGACAGCATGGGATCCCGATTGCGGCAGCGGTGCGGAGCACTTTCAACAGAGGCAACCGAAGGCTTAACAGCAAGAGATAAACTTCCATCAACAAGAAACCAACTTCTGCACAGCCTCTAACCGCCCCAAGGCCCAGCCCCGCCGCTGCAGAAGCGCAAAAGACTGCAGCAAATCCGGCCCCTGCAGATCCCCTGTCAGGGCGGCCCGCAAACTCTTCATCAGCAGGCCCTTTTTCATGTTCTGGCCCTTGGCCACCTGATCCACCAGCGGTTTTAAGCTGTCCGCCGAAACCTGGGGCAGCTCGGCAGCAGCCAACGTGGTGGCCATTGCAGCCATAGCCTCTGCCGCCCCGGGCAGGCGCAACTGTTCCAGAGCTGGCAACGTGTAGCAGAGGGGCTCCTGAAACAAAAAGCGGCTGAGCGGAGGAGCTTCTGCCAGGCGGTCGATGCCATCGGCAATCAGGCGGGCCACATCTTCTAACCAGGTGGGATCCGGCACCTCGGAAAGGTCAAACCCTGCCGCCTGCCAAAAGGGGGTGAGCCGTTCTACCAGTTCTGGCGGAGAAAGCCGCTTGATGTACTGGCTGTTGATCCAGTTGAGCTTGTCCCAGTCAAAGCGGGCAGCCGCACGGTTAACCCGGTCAAAGTCGAACAGCGCAGCCGCCTTTTCCAAAGAGAAAAGCTCTTCCCCATCCGGGGGCGACCAACTGAGCAAAGCCAAATAGTTCTTGAGAGCTTCCGGCAAAAAGCCCAGCTGCTGGAACTCCGTCACCGAAGTTGCCCCATCCCGTTTGGAGAGCTTTTTCCCCTCCGGGTTCAGGATTAGCGGAGAATGGGCAAACTGGGGAGGTTCGTGGCCAAGAGCACGGTAGAGCAAAATCTGCTTGGGGGTATTGCCGATGTGATCTTCGCCGCGAATCACATGGGTGATGCCCATGTCAATATCATCCACCACCACCGCCAAGTTGTAGAGAGGGTAGCCATCCGCTCGGGCAATGACCATGTCTCCTCCCAAATCCTGGGTGTTCCAGGTAATGGGGCCGCGAATGAGATCCACCCAAGACACTTCCAGGGGCTCCTCGATTTTGAAGCGGATCACCGGCTGCCGACCCTCGGCTTCGTAGGCTCGTCGCTGGGCTTCGGTGAGAAAGCGGTGGCGGTTGTCGTAGCGGGGGGCTTTGCCGGCGGCCTTCTGGGCAGCGCGCATCTCCTCCAGCTCCGCCTCGCTGACGTAGCAGCGGTAGGCCAACCCTCGATCCAGAAGCTGCTGTACCACCGCTTGATAGCGCTCGATGCGCTTGGATTGGTAGACCGGCCCTTCGTCCCAGTCTAGGCCCAACCAGGCCAGGCCCGCCAAAATGTTGCGGGTGTAGCGGGGCAAAGAGCGGTCGCGGTCGGTGTCCTCGATGCGCAAAATGAACCGGCCACCGTGGCGACGGGCATACAGCCAGTTGAACACTGCCGTTCGGGCGGTGCCGATGTGCAGATTTCCGGTTGGGCTGGGGGCAATGCGAACACAAACACTCACAGGTCTAAGGATCCCAAGCAGAGTATCCCGATCCTAGTCGGCGGCGAGATCCTTTGTCATGTTGGCGTTCTATTGGGTTGCAGGCGGTTGCCAATCGAGGCATTTCGAGTAGAATCCGCCTTAGCTGCCGGTCAAAAGGTAGGCTTCATGGGGATCCAAGTCAATGAGCAACGTTCAAACCCCGCTTTTTTCCGGTGTTGAGGAAAAGCTGTAGCGCAGGAGGAATCACAGCACATGCGTCTGACTTCGGCCATTCTTCTGGGTTGTCTATCCGCCGGGATCCCGGCTGGATCCGCCTTGGCCCAAATTGCCTATCCTTCTTATCCGGTGGGAGATGCCCTAGACAGGATCCTGTTGGATACAGGTAGGAATGTGGATCCGGTCACTTTCCCTGAAGAAGTGGTGCGCTCCCAGGCTCGACAAACCACCGCCTTCTTCACGACTTTGCTGAACCAGCGCACCAACATCCCACCCCTGCGCTCGCTGGATTTGCCCAGCCCCTATCAGGCTTCGGTTCGTACCCAGGCCGGATATTACCGCGTCACCCAGACAGAGCCCGTTTTGGATTTTGAAATCTTGCGCTAGGCAAGGCAGGTATTCAGGGCCTACTCCAGCACCGGTCTGCTGCTGTCAGAATCCTCCTCCTGTGGGGCGGGGAGTATGTCAAAATTCGGCAAGAACCCTTGAGTGGCCGCAATGATCCCACCGGATGGATCCTCCCTTTCCTCTGTCCCTGCTTGGCATAGCCTCACCCTTGCCGCCGCCATCCAGAAGTTGCAGACCGATCCCGATCGCGGCCTCACCACTCAGCAGGTAATCCAGAGGCAGCGGGAGTATGGCCCCAATGAGCTGATCACCTCCTCTGGCCGTAGCTCCTGGCAAGTCCTGCTGGATCAATTCCGCAACGTCATGCTGCTGATGCTGATCGCTGTAGCCGCGATCTCAGCCACTTTGGACTTGCAAGAAGGCGAGTTTCCCAAAGATGCCCTGGCCATTTTGTTGATCGTTGGCCTTAACGGTGGCCTGGGCTATTTGCAAGAAAGTCGGGCGGAAAAAGCGCTGGCGGCCCTGAAAAAACTGGCTTCCCCTACTGTGCGGGTGGAGCGGGATGGCCTGTGGCAAGAAGTTCCAGCCAGCCAACTGGTGCCGGGGGATCGCGTGTTGCTGGAGGCGGGGGTGCAGATCCCAGCCGATGGGCGCTTGGCCGAGGCCGTGAACTTGCAGGTGCGAGAGGCAGCTTTGACCGGAGAAGCCACCCCTGTAACCAAACAGGCAGACTGCGTCCTCCCGCCGGATATCGAGCTGGGGGAACGGCGCAACATGGCCTTCATGGGCACCGAAGTGATTCAGGGGCGAGGGATCCTCTTGGTTACTGCCACCGGCATGAACACGGAGCTGGGCAAGGTGGCGAAGCTGCTGCAAACGGTGGAGACCGAGCCCACCCCGCTGCAGAAGCGCATGAGCCAACTGGGCAATGTGCTGGTGTCGGGATCCCTGGCTTTGGTGGCCTTGGTGGTGGGGATAGGGCTGCTGCAAGCCGGGAGCATGGCCCCCTTTACCTCGCTTCTGGAAACCTCCTTGAGCATGGCCGTGGCCGTGGTACCAGAGGGGCTGCCCGCGGTGATCACTGTCACCCTGGCCATTGGCACCCAACGCATGGTGCGCCGCCATGCCCTCATCCGCCGCCTGCCAGCAGTGGAAACCCTGGGATCCGTGACCACCATCTGCTCCGACAAAACCGGCACCCTCACGGAAAACAAAATGGTGGTGACCGACATCGTTACCCCCGACCGCCACTACCACGTCAGCGGCAGCGGTTACATCCCCAAGGGCTCCTTCTACTGCGGCGGCCAGCTCATGGATCCGGAGAGCGCCCCAGATTTGCAGGCCATCTTGCGGGCCGTGGTGTTCTGCAACGATGCCCTGTTGCAGGCCAGTCTCCAACCTGTTGCCGGGCGTAACCCTCGGTCTGCAGTTTCTTCCCCCCCTTCAACGCCCACCTGGTCCATCCTGGGGGATCCCACCGAGGCCGCCCTGCTGGTGGCAGCCGCCAAGGCCAACCTCCACAAAGGCTCTTTACAGGAGCGCTACCCACGGGTGCAGGAGCTTCCCTTCAGCTCAGAACGAAAACGCATGAGCGTGGTGATCCAGGAAAACGGCGGCTATTGCGTCTACACCAAGGGATCCCCAGAGCTGGTGCTGGAGCGGTGTGATCGCATCCAGAAAGGGGGAACTTGGCAGGAACTGTCGGAAACCGATCGCCAGGCCATCCTCGGCACCAATAACCGCCTGGCCGCCCAAGGTATCCGGGTTCTGGGGGTAGCCACCCAGAGGCTAGAGCGGATCCCGGACAACGGGGAAGAGGTGGAGCACAACCTGGTTTGGCTGGGCTTGGTGGGGATGCACGATGCTCCGCGACCAGAGGCACGAGAGGCCGTGGCCCGCTGCCGAGAAGCCGGGATCCGCACGTTGATGATTACCGGCGACCACCAACTGACAGCTGTTGCCATTGCCCGCCAGCTGGGCATTCTCGAGTCGGAGGATCAGGCGATTGACGGGCGTACCCTCTCCCGCTTGAGTTTCGAGGAGCTGCTGCAAACGGTACAAACCGTCAGGGTCTATGCCCGCGTGGCACCCGAACACAAGCTGCGCATTGTCCAGGCCTTGCAAAAGCAAAACGAGTTTGTGGCCATGACCGGGGATGGGGTCAACGACGCCCCTGCCCTGCGCCAAGCGGATATTGGCATCGCCATGGGCATCACGGGCACCGATGTGAGCAAAGAGGCCAGTGACATGGTGCTGCTGGACGACAACTTCGCCACCATCGTGGCAGCCATTGAAGAAGGGCGAGTGGTCTACAGCAACATCCGCCGCTTTGTGAAGTACATTTTGGGCAGCAACATCGGTGAGGTGCTGACAGTGGCTGCTGCCCCCATCCTGGGCTTGGGGGATGTGCCGCTGACACCCCTACAGATCTTGTGGATGAACTTGGTGACCGATGGCCTGCCCGCTCTGGCCTTGGCTTTGGAACCGGCGGAGCCAGGGGTGATGCAGCGCCCCCCCTTCAACCCCAAAGAGAGCATCTTCGCCCAGGGGCTGGGAGCCTACATGGTGCGCATCGGCGTGGTTTTTGCCATCTCCACAATCCTCATGATGGCCATTGTGGAAGCCTACATCCCCCACTGGCGCACAATGGTCTTCACCACCCTGTGTATCGCCCAGATGGGCCATGCGCTGGCCGTGCGCTCCAACGAGAAGCTCACCATCGAGACCAACCCTTTCTCCAACCCCTACCTGCTGGGCGCGGTCCTGACCACTCTGCTCTTGCAATTGGCTCTGCTCTATGTGCCTTTCTTGCGCAGCTTCTTTGGCACAGAGGAGCTAACCCGCACTGAACTTTTGATCTGCTTGGGCTTTAGCACCGTGGTTATGGTCTGGGTGGAGTTGGAAAAACTCTATTGCCGCTGGCGCAAGGGATCCCGCTGAATCTTCACAATTATTTTTCACAATAAAGCATCTTCACAATAAAGAGTCTCTCTCCCTACTGCACCCAGAAACAAAGCTTTGAGCCAAGACTCATTTCCCCAAAAAGCCACTCTTGAGGAATCCTGCCCATTGCATAGAGGCCATTTCCGCAAGTTAGCTGAGCTTCCCCTTTTGACCTCCAAGATAAGCTGGAAAGACTTGCTGGGATACTGTGGAAAGGGGGCAGGAATCTCCGGGTTCTATGCACAGAGAGCTATGGGCGGTAGGGAAAACGGTGGGCCTGGTGGATCCCTCTGGCCTTGCCTTTTGGCTGCTGGGATCCCTCTTCTTGGCTCTCCTGCTGCTTGGCGTCAGCCTGGGGGAAAGTCAGCCGCTTTCTGTCTTCAGAGGGATCCTGGGATCCCTTTCTCGAAGATTTCCCTTCCAACCTCCTAGAGGCACCCCCAGCCCAGAGGCTCGTTTTCGGGCAGCCTTGGAAGCCAGCTTGGATGCTATTTACCTGCTGGAGGCGGTGCGGGATCCCGCTACCCGCGAGATCCGCGACTTTGTCTTTGTGGATGTCAACGCCAAGGGGGAAGAGCTCATTTCCCTCCAGCGCCGGCAGATCATCGGCCAGCGGCTGTGCGAGCTGCTGCCCATCAACCGCTGGGGGGGCTTTTTTGAGAAATACAAGCGAGTGGTGGAAACCGGCATTCCTCTGGAAGAGGAGTTCCCCATTTCGGGGCAGCCGGGCTTGAAGGCCAGTTGGATCCATCACCAAGTGGTGCCGGTGGGAGACGGGATCCTCATCACCAGCCGCGACATCAGCGAGCGGGTCAAGATGGAGCGGGCTCTACAGGAAAGCGAGTCTCGCTACCGCGCCCTCTACGAGGCCATTCCCGACTTGATTTTTGAGCTCAGCGCCGAGGGAGTCATTCTTCATTGCAAGCCTTCCCCTTACGTTCCCACCCGACATCCGCCTGAGTTTTACGTGGGTTGCCGCGCCCAAGACGTGTTTACTGGCTCGCTGAAAGAGCAGTATCCATCTCTGGCGGAGGGGGCCTTGGTCAGCCAGACGCCGCAGTACCTAGAGTACGAAGTTGAGATTGAGCCGGGGATCCGCTGCTATCGGAGAGCCTGCGTTGTCGCTCACGGGAGAGACAAAGTTTACATCCTGGTGCGAGATATCACCGAGCGGAAACAGGCGGAGTTGGCCCTTAGAGAAATGGAAGCCACCCAGCGGGCCATTCTCCAAGCCATCCCCGACCTTATTGTTCGCCTGAATCGCCAGGGCATCTGCCTGAGTTTTATTTCCGGCGGCGATGTCCATCTTGAGTGCCCAGCAGAGCGCCACTTAGGTCGATCCCTCCAGGAGATTCTGCCGCCAGCGCTGGCAGAGCAGCGGCTTTTCTATGTTCAGCAAGCCCTGGCCACCCAAACCCAACAGCGCTACGAGTACAGCATTGAAGTTCAAGGGGAGGTACGCTACGAAGAAGCCCGCATTGTGCCTCTGAACAGCCAGGAAGTCCTGGTGATCGTGCGGGATATTACAGAAGCCAAGCAGGCAGAGCTGGCCTTGAAAGCCGCTGAACAGGTGCAGCGAGCCATTCTAGAAGCCATTCCCGACTTGATCTTCCGCCTGGATAGCCAGGGCATTTGCTTGAGCTTTGTCTGGGGGGGCGAGGTTGTTCCCTATAGCTCACCCGACACCTACGTGGGCCGATCCCTCCAAGAGCTCCTGCCACCGGAGTTGGCCGAGCGGCGGCTTTTCTTTGTTCAGCAGGCTATAGCTACCCAGACGCGGCAGCGCTACGACCAAAGCATCGAGATTCAAGGAGAGACCCGCCACGAAGAGGTGCGCATTGTGCCCCTCAACGCCCAAGAGGTGGTGGTGATCGTCCGCGATGTAACCGACCGGGTGCGATCCCAGCAGGCCGTCCAGGAAAGCGAGCAGAAGTTCCGGGCGCTGTTTGAGAATGCCGCTGTGGCCATCCTCATCCGCCATGCAGAGACGAGCGAGATCCTGGAGGCCAACTCCCAGGCCATTGCGGCCTATAGCTTCTCCAGTTTGGAGGAGCTGCGAGCCTTCGACGCTTCCGAGCAGTCTCCCTATCGCCAGGCTCTTCGGGGCGGGGAGTTCTCGCTGCAGTCCTACTTGGAGCAGGCCCGCTGCCAGGGATCCGCCCGCTTTGAGTGGCAATGGCAGCGGCAGGATGGCCGAGTTGTCTGGGAAGACGTGTTTGTGCAGCCCCTTGTCTTGCGCGGGATCCCGTGTTGGGTGTTTACCGCGGTGGACATCACTGCCCGCAAGTCGGCAGAAGCGGAGCTGGAGCAGTTTTTCTCGGTGGCTCTGGATTTGCTCTGCATTGCCGATGCCCAAGGGTACTTTCGCCGTCTCAACCGCGCCTGGGAGACTACGCTGGGCTATTCTCTGCAGGAGCTGCAGAGCCGACCCTTTTTGGAGTGGGTTCACCCGGAAGATGTCCCCGCCACACAGGCCGCCATGCAGCAGCTTGTCGAAGAGAAACGGCTGGATCACTTCGTCAACCGCTACCGCACCCAGGACGGCAGCTATCGTTTCATCGAGTGGCGAGCCTTTTTGGCCGGATCCCTGGTCTACGCCGCCGGACGGGATATCACCCTAGCCAAGCTGGCAGAAGAGCAGATGAAAGCAGCTAAGGAAGCTGCCGAAGCCGCCAGCCGCGCCAAGAGCGAGTTCCTGGCCACCATCAGCCACGAGATCCGCACCCCCATCAACGCCATTTTGGGGATGACCAGTCTACTCCTGGACACCTCCTTGGATCCGCAGCAGCAGGATTGGGTACAGACCATCCGCTATGGAGGCGAGGTGCTGCTGAACCTGATCAACGACATCCTCGATTTCTCCAAGATCGAGTCCCAGAAGCTGGAACTGGAGGAAATACCCTTTTCCTTGCCGCAGTTGGTGGAAGAGCTGCTGGATTTGATGGCCGCCCAAGCCCAGAGCAAGGATCTGGAGCTGATGGCCTGGGTGGATCCCAACCTGCCGCCAACCTTGATAGGGGATCCCAACCGGCTGCGCCAAATCCTGGCCAATCTGCTCAGCAACGCCATCAAGTTCACCCCCCAGGGAGAGGTGGTGGTGACCGTCGAGGCCGGGGAGAGGGATCCTGAAAAGCAATGGGTCAACGTTCAGGTGCGGGATACAGGCATTGGCATTCCCCCCGAAAAATTGGATCGCCTCTTCAAGCCCTTCAGCCAGGTGGATAGCTCCATCAGCCGCCAGTTTGGGGGCACCGGCCTGGGCTTGGCCATCAGCCAGCGTCTCTGCCAGCTCATGGGGGGAGCAATCGGGGTGGAAAGTCAGCCGGGCCAGGGATCCACTTTTCGCTTTCGCATCCCCCTAAAGAGGCCAGACCAGGAGCTGTTGCCAACCGCCGCACCGGATCCGTGCTTGGCCGGCAAGCGGGTTTTGCTGGTGGAAGACAACGCCAGTCAACGGCAGTTGCTATCCCGACTGCTGAGCGCTTGGGGCATGGAGGTAACCTGTTGTGCCTTGGCGGCAGAAGCCCAGGCTGCAGTTAGAACTCGTCCTTTTGACCTGGCCCTTCTGGATGCCACCCTGCCAGACCGGGATGGCTTGACCCTGGCGGCTGACCTGCAGACAGCGCAACCCCGCCTGTTACCGCTAGTGCTGACGGGGCGCAACTTCATCTCCACAGCAGACCCTCTCCCCACTTTGGCCAAGCCGGTCAAAGCCTCCCAACTGCGGAAGCTGCTGCTGGGGCTTGTGGGAGAAAAAGCTCCTTCCTCCTTATCTTCCTCTCCCGCCGCTCCTCCCTCCATTTGGGACGCGACCCTGGCCAGCCGCTACCCGCTTCAGATCCTGGTGGCAGAGGATAACCCGGTTAACCAGAAGGTGATTCGCCTCATGCTGGAGCGATTGGGCTACCGGCCCGACATAGTCGGCAACGGTCTGGAAGCCGTCCAAGCTCTGCGCCTGCGACCCTACGATCTGGTGTTGATGGATATGCAAATGCCGGAGCTGGATGGTCTTGCGGCCACCCGTCGCATCCGCGCTGAACTGCCTCCTGAGCGCCAGCCTCGCATTGTTGTCCTCACGGCCAATGTGTTTTCGGAAGGCCGTGCTGCTGCCCAAGCTGCTGGGGTAGATGGCTATCTAACCAAACCCTTGGAGCCGGCTACCCTAGTCCGGGTTCTTCAGGGATCCCTTCCCCTTCCCATCCCGGCCAGCCAAGAAGAGGATCCGCCCCTCGACCCCGTTATCCTCGCCCAGATGCGGGCAGTCTTCAGCTCTCCAGAAGCCTGGCAGGAGATGATCCAAACCTACCGGCAGGACAGCGAAGCTCTATTGGGATCCCTGCGGCAGGCCCTAGAGCAGCGGGATCCCCAAGCCATTGCTCGGTTGGCCCACCGCCTCAAAGGCGGCAGCAGCACCCTAGGCGCCAAACGTCTGGCCGAGCTGTGTCAGCAGTTGGAAAAGCTGGTTCATGCCGAGCCAGCCAGTTCTGTAAAATGGGATACTATAGAGCAAGCCCTGCAGAAGCTGGAGGTGGCATATCGGCAAGTTATCCTCAGTCTCTGAGTGCAGAGCTTTTCTCCCTCTCCTCTCGATGCCTATGCTGAAGCCCAATCCCCACCCTCCGGCCAGCTCGCCGGCGGTTCCTGGGGCCAAGGCGGGATCCCCCTCTCCTGAAAAGAAGCCGTTGTTGTTGATCGCGGACGATGAGCCCAGCCAGCGAATCTTGGTTCGCTACGCCCTTGAGCGAGAAGGCTACCAAGTCCTGGAAGCCAGCAGCGGCGAAGTCTGTCTGCAGCTAGCCGCTCAACACCCAGTGGATATGGTCTTGCTGGATGCGGTCATGCCGGATGTGGATGGGTTTGAGTGCTGTCGCCGCCTCCATGCTCAAAACTCGGATCTGCCCATTCTCATCGTCACGGCGCTGGAAGATGAGTCCTGCGTGGATGAAGCCTTTGCTGCCGGGGCCAGCGATTACATTTCCAAGCCCATTCGTTGGGCGGTTTTGAAGCGGCGTATCCGTCACCTGATCCAGGCCAGCCAAGCCCAACGCCACCTGCGGGAACTCAACCAAGCCCTAGAAGCCAAAGTGCAGGAACGTACCGCCCAGCTGGCCTGCCAGGTACAGGACTTGCAGCAGCTCAGCCGCCTTAAGGATAGCTTTCTGGCCAGCGTTTCTCACGAGCTGCGCACTCCCCTCACCAAGATCAAGCTGGCCCTGGAACTGTTGGGCCGCACTCCTCTCAACGAGAAGCAGTGCCAATACCACCGCATTGCCCTGGAAGAATGTCAAGCTGAAATCGAGCTAATCAACAGATTGCTGGATCTGCAGAGCCTAGAAGCCAAAGAGTTGAGCTCTGCGGCTGCCGCCATCGATCTCCACAGCCTTTGCACAAGCCTGCTCGACGGGGTGCGAGAACGGGCTCAGGCTCGGCAACTGAAGCTGGAGATGGCGGAGCTGACCTCACTTCCCGCAGTGCTCTACAGCTACCCGCAGCAGCTAACCCTGATCCTGAAGGAACTGCTGGAAAATGCCTGCAAGTTTACCCAGCCGGGCGGAACCCTCCGCTTGGAGGTGCAAGCCTTTCCCGGTGGGGTTGAGCTAAGGATTGGCAACACCGCCCAAATCGAGCCTGACCACCTGCCCCACCTTTT
Organism: Thermostichus sp. MS-CIW-25; assembly: GCF_054060015.1. NCBI lineage: Bacteria > Bacillati > Cyanobacteriota > Cyanophyceae > Thermostichales > Thermostichaceae > Thermostichus > Thermostichus sp. MS-CIW-25. The sequence continues at coordinate 19,746 of NZ_JBSSCS010000011.1, read as the reverse complement.
CGAACGCTTTTACCGGGTGCCCTCTGAGGATCCCTGGGCGCAGCCGGGCAGCGGCCTTGGACTGGCCTTGGTGAAGCATTGGGTGGAGTATCTGCAGGGCCAAGTCCGGGTCACCAGCCAGAAGGGATGGACTTGGTTTGTCCTTTGGCTGCCCAGCCTAGAGCCCTCCAACCGTTGACGCCCAAAGGCGGGTGGGAGGCAGCGATTGAGACTTTAGTGACCAACGACAGCAGCAGTCTCAGCAGTGGCAAAGGAGGTGCCACACCCACAGCTAGCTATTGCATTGGGGTTCCTGAAGCGGAAACCGCCCCCCAGCAGATCCTCGGAAAAGTCGACGGTGGTGCCGCTGATCAAGGTCATACTCAAGGGATCCACTGCCACCTGGATATCCCCAAAGTCGAAGGTATGATCGTCAGAGTTGGCCTGAGACTCGAAGTTCATCACATAAGAGAGGCCAGAGCAGCCGCTCGGCTTGACCCCCAGACGCAGGATGGGCTGGGATCCCTCTTTTTCGTACTTGCTGCGCAGGCGCTTCAACTCTTGGATGGCGCTATCGGTCAGGGTAATCATGACGAGAAGGCTCAAGGGTACGTTCTACTCCCCATCCTATCAAGGGTTTTTTCTCGGCCAGCGAGAGCATGACTCTAGTCAATAATAAGCTCAACTATACTGAAAATAATGTATAATATGTTCAGTACGGATTACTACCAATTGATCTTTCTGTTTACTTTCGAGTCTGCCAACATGGTAGCCAAAGCAAAGCAGAAAATTGGTAGTAAGACGACACGGAAACTGCGCTTTGGGTATTCTACTCAAAGCTTTGCGGGATACCGCCATTCTGTTTGGAAACAAACAGAATGCTATCGCTGCATAGTTGAACAGTGATGTTCAGCAGTGTTCAGCGTAAATGTATCAGCAATTGGTAAGCTAGGGATCCCAATCCCTGAGGTCTTGCCCCTGTGACAGATCCCAATGCCATTCGGATCACCTTTTTGGGCACCAGCTCCGGCATGCCCACCCGCCAGCGCAATGTCTCCGGGGTGGCGGTGCAGTTTCCCCAGCGGTCGGAATGGTGGCTGTTCGATTGTGGCGAGGGCACCCAGCACCAGTTGCTGCGCCTAGACGAGCTGCGCCCCAGCCAGTTGCGCCGCATTTTCATCACCCACATGCACGGGGATCACATCTACGGCCTGCCAGGGCTGTTGGCCTCCTGTGGCTTGGGCAGCACCCCTGAGCACATCGATATCTACGGCCCGCCGGGCCTGGAAGAGTACCTGAAGGCCGTGTTGCGCTACAGCGAGACGCGCATCCCCTACGGCTTCCGCATTCACACCGTCGAAACCGGCCTCATCCTGCAAGAGCCGGAATACTCCGTCTTCTGCGCGCCCTTGGATCACCGGGTGCCCGCCTTCGGCTACCGCGTGGTGGAACAGGATCGGCCAGGCAGCTTCAATGCAGCCAAAGCCCAAGCCGATGGGATCCCCTTTGGCCCTCTGTATGGGCAGCTCAAGGCCGGCCAATCCATCATCTGGCAGGGCCGCTGCTTTCACGGACGGGATTATGTCGGGGATCCCATTCCGGGCCGCAAATTTTCCTACTGCACCGACACGATTTTCTGCCGCAATGCTGTTGATCTCTCCCGGGCTGCCGACTTGGTGATCCACGAGGCTACCTACGCTCAGGCTGACTTGGAGCTGGCCCGCCGCTCTAAGCATTCCACCGCCGCCATGGCCGCCCAAGTGGCCGCCGAAGCCAAGGCCCAAGCTTTGATCCTCACCCACTTCAGCCCCCGCTACACCCCAGAGGCCCCCATTACCTTGGAAGACCTGCTGGCAGAAGCTCAGGCCATTTTTCCCAATACCCTGCTGGCCCGCGATCGGCTGACCTACGAGATCCCCCGTCGCAGCCCGTCCCCTCTGCCGGTGGGTGTGGGCTTGCCTCGCTAGAATGGTAGAACTGACTGTCTCAACCGGCAATGACGGATCCCAGACCCTACCCCGAACGCCCCCAATTTCCAGAGCGGCCCAAAACCGAACAACTGGATCAAACTGCCAACGAATGGCGAACCTTCAGCGCTTTGCCCCCTGCCACCTCTCTGCCCCCGGTTCAAGCCGAGCGGCCAGCCCCGCAAACGGCTGCTGAGGGAGAACCCCTGCCAAAATTGGCTCCCTGGAGCAAACGAATTGGGGCTTTTGCCCTCGACTTTGGGCTGGGGCTGGGGATCTCCTACCTAGCCCAAGGCTTGGCTGCTCTGGTAGGGGCCAATGCAGGCGCCGTGGACATGACCGGCTATCTCGCCTTCTTCGCCACCTGGCTGGTGAACCGCGGCTATTTCCAATCCCGTCCTGAGGGGCAAAGCCTCGGCAAATGGCTGCTGAACATCAAAACCCTGGATCCCGAAACCGAAGCCTCGCCGCACCTGGTTCGCTCTCTGGCTCGAGAGGGAGTGCTCTCCCTCTTTGTGCTCACGGAGGCCCTGCTGGTGCCTCTGGCTGCGGATGGGCTGTTTGCCGTCTTCGACAAGGAAAAACGCCAAACCATTCACGACCGGGCTGGACGCACCCTGGTCGTGGAAGCGGAGCGGGGCTATCACCTGGATGAAAAAGTCTTGCGGTTTTTGCAGGACATCCTAGAGGGGGACGCTGCTGACGACGTCAAATCGGCTGCTCGCGACCTGCTGCGCCAAGCCCAGCGCAATGACACCGTGCGGGATCTGTCCAAGCAGTTGCAGCGCCTGAGCAAAGATGTGGATCGCAACGCCCGTAGCCTACGGCAACAAACGGGCAAGCAAGTGAAAACTTGGGTTGATTCCGTCAAGGAAAAGTTGGATAATTGGTGATCGCGCTTATCGAGGTAAACCCCCATCTCCAGCCTCAGGATCTGGGATTGCAGTTTCCTCATTGCCGTTTACCTTCGTCTTGGGATCCGTCATGGCCAAAGCAAAGGGTGCCCGCATCATCATTACTCTGGAGTGCACCGAGTGCCGCACCAACGTCAACAAACGTTCTCCAGGTGTGAACCGCTATACCACCACCAAAAACCGCCGCAACACAACAGCCCGCTTAGAGCTGAAGAAATTCTGCCCCCACTGCAACCGCCACACCGTCCACAAAGAGATTAAGTAGTTCAAGCCGTTTCGCCGTTCTCCTGATCTATGGTTTACGCTCGCCGCCGCCTGTCTCCCATCAAGCCGGGAGAGCCCATTAGGTACACCGATGTGGAGCTGCTCAAGAAATTTGTTACCGAGCGAGGCAAGATCTTGCCCCGCCGCATCACCGGCCTGACCGCCAAACAGCAGCGGGAGCTCACTGCCGCGATCAAACGAGCGCGCATCATGGGTCTTCTTTACTTTGTCAACAAAGAGGGATAGCCTTCTCCAGATCCCGATGGGCCTGCAGCTTTCGCCGGAACTCCAAGCCCGCCTATCCCCACCCCTCGATATCGGTGGGGTGAAGGTTTTGAGTCGCGTCTTTCAGGCGCCACTGTCAGGGGTAACCGACCAGGTCTTTCGAGGGCTGGTACGCCGTTTTGCCCCCCACAGCTTGGTCTACACGGAAATGGTCAGCGCGACCGGCTTGCACTATGCCCGCCAGTTGCCCCGCATCATGGAGGTCGGCGAGGGAGAGCAGCCCATCGGCATCCAACTGTTTGATTGTCGGCCCGACTTTCTGGCGGAAGCAGCCCGCATGGCTGTGGACGAAGGGGCGACCTTGGTGGACATCAACATGGGCTGCCCGGTGAACAAGATTACCAAAAACGGCGGCGGCTCTTCTCTGCTTCGCGATCCCGACACGGCAGCGCGAATTGTGGAGGCGGTGGCCAAAGCGGTGGAGGTGCCCGTAACCGTAAAAACGCGCCTGGGCTGGTCAGATCAGGAGATCAACATTTTGGATTTTGCCCACCGTCTGCAGGAGGCAGGGGCGCAACTGCTCACCCTGCATGCCCGGACACGCGCCCAAGGCTTCAACGGCAAAGCCCGCTGGGACTGGATCCGCCGCGTCAAACAGCACCTGCGCATTCCCGTCATCGCCAATGGGGATATTTTCTCGACAGCCGCAGCGGTGAAGTGTTTGGAGGAAACCGGAGCCGATGGGGTGATGTGCTCCCGCGGCACCATGGGCTATCCCTTTCTGGTGGGGGAAATCGATCACTTCCTGAAAACCGGTCAAGAAAGACCGGCCCCCACTCCCCTGGAGCGGATTCAAATGGCCTTAGAGCATCTGCGCGGTCTCTGGGAGTACAAGGGAGAACGTGGCATCCGTCAGGCCCGCAAGCACATGACTTGGTACATCAAAGACTTTGCCGGAGCCTCTCAATTCCGTGCTCTCCTCTGTCGCATTGAGACGGTGCAGGAAGGGGAGGCTCTGCTTCTTCAAGCCATGGAGCGCTGCCAAGAAGCCACACTTCGACCGGAAGAGACGGTTGAAGCGACTGAAGAGGTTGACCTTCTCCCTGAGGCCGGTTGGGCGTAGCTCCGGTGATCCCTGCAATTGGAAATCGCTGTACGGCTGCGTTGGCTGTGACCTGCGTCCCCGAAAAAAAGCTACGACGCCTGCTGCTGGGACAGGGCTGCCACCAACTTTTCTCCCATTTCCTGGCAACCCACTAAAGTCATTCCCTCAGAGTAGAGGTCTGGGGTGCGGTACCCTTGCGCCAAAACGGCTTCTACCGCCTGTTCGATGCGGTCGGCAGCTTGCGGCTGATCCAGGGAGTAGCGGAGCATCAGGGCGCCGGAGAGCACCTGGGCAATGGGGTTGGCTTTGTCTTGTCCGGCAATGTCGGGAGCCGACCCATGTACCGGCTCGTATAGGCCGGGGCCAGAGGATCCCAGAGAGGCAGAGGGCAGCATACCAATAGAGCCGGTCAGCATGGCCGCTTCATCGGAGAGGATATCGCCGAAGAGATTGCCCGTGAGGATGACGTCGAACTGCTTGGGCCAGCGCACCAACTGCATGGCGGCATTGTCGATGTACAGGTGGGAAAGTTCCACCTCCGGGTACTCAGCCGCAATGACATTGACCCGCTCCCGCCACAGTTGCGACACCTCGAGAACGTTGGCTTTGTCCACCGAGCAGAGCTTGCGCCGGCGTTTGCGGGCCAGCTCAAAGGCAACTCGGGCGATCCGATCCACCTCAGCTTCGCTATAGACCATGGTGTTCACGCCGCGCCGAGATCCTTGGGCATCCGTGAAGATTCCCTTAGGTTGGCCGAAGTAAATGCCCCCCGTCAGCTCCCGCACTACCACCAGGTCGATCCCCGAGATCACCTCTGGCTTCAGGGAGGAAGCCCCCACCAGTTGAGGGAAGACTTTTACCGGGCGCAAGTTGGCAAACAGCCCCAGCCCCGCCCTCAAGCCCAACAAGGCCCGCTCCGGGCGTTTCTCAGGAGGCAGAGCGTCATACTTGAAGTCGCCGACAGCAGCCAGATAAACGGCATCGCTCTCTTGAGCCATTTTCAGGGTTTCTGCCGGCAAGGGATCCCCGGTCTGTTCGTAGGCGGCCCCGCCGATTAGGCCCTCTTGCCACTGGAGAGCAAATCCCATCTGCCGGGCAACTGCATCCAAAACGGCTCGTCCCACCCGCATGATTTCGGGGCCGATGCCATCTCCGGCAAGGGCTGTGATCCGATAGGTTCGAGCAGTTGAAGAAGAAGTGCTCATGAGCGGTCAAGCTGAAGATGAGGGCGTAGAGATACTACCATTTCGGCGGACTTGCCCATCCCTTGGCACACAGGTTTGCAGACAACTTCTCCAAAAAGCTCTCCAAAAGAGAAAGTGCAGCCCGGCCACCGACCTGCTGCACTCTGATGGTGATGATGACGATCAACCCATCAAGCGGGAGTCCCAGATGTTCTTTTAGAACAAGCCCAAGGTGACCCACTTATCCAAGGGCAAGGTGGCACCTATGCCCAGGTAGAGGGTGACCAAGGTGCCGATCAGGAACACCGTTGTCGCCACTGGGCGGCGCAAGGGGTTTTGGAACTTGTTGACGTTTTCGATGAAGGGCACAAACAAGAGACCCACAGGAATGGCAGACATCAGAGCAATTCCCAACAGCTTGTTGGGAGCAATCCGCAGGATGTGGAAGGCGGGGTAGAGATACCATTCCGGCAGAATTTCCAGAGGCGTAGCAAAGGGATCCGCCGGCTCCCCTACACCTGCCGGATCCATGACTGACAGGCCAACGATCACTCCAATAGTGCCCAGGATCACCACCGGAAACATAAAGAGCAAATCGTTGGGCCAAGCGGGCTCACCATAGGTCATGTGGCCCATGTTTTTCTTCAGCTTGGCTACAACTTTGGGGTTGTCTAGATCAACCTTGCGGGTAATGGCCTCGGTCGCTATCACCTGTTTTGAGACAGCCATGAGAGTTCTCCTTATCTAGGGACAAAAGTTCTGAAAAAGTGGCAGGTAAAGATCCCAGTTACCAGGAAAGTCAAAGGCGTCTGGGAGTCAAACCTTTCTCACAAAGGCCCAGAAATGCCTTGGCGGCGGATCATCAAAAAGTGCATGGTCATAAAGACTGCGGTCAGCCAGGGTAGCACGAAAGTGTGCAAGCTGTAGAAGCGAGTCAGGGTAGCTTGACCAACCGCTTCGCCGCCCCGGATCAGTTGCACCAACAAGTCGCCCACCACCGGAATGGCACTGGGCACACCTGAGACGATCTTGACCGCCCAGTAGCCCACCTGATCCCAGGGCAGGGAGTAGCCGGTAACGCCGAAGGAGACGGTCAGCACCGCCAAGATCACGCCGGTTACCCAGGTCAGCTCACGGGGCTTTTTGAATCCCCCTGTCAGATAGACCCGGAAGGTGTGTAGGATCATCATCAGCACCATCATGGAGGCGCTCCAACGGTGGATGGAGCGCAACAGCCAGCCGAAGTTCACCTGGGTCATGATGTAGTTCACCGATTCAAAGGCCTCAGCCACCGTCGGACGATAGTAAAACGTCATGGCGAAGCCGGTGGCAAACTGAATTAAGAAGCACACCAGCGTCACCCCGCCGAGGCAGTAGAAGATGTTAACGTGAGGCGGAATGAATTTCCCTGTTGCGTCGTCGACGAAAGGCGTAATCTCCAGCCGCTCGTCCAACCAGTCGTAAACTTTGCTCATAATGCCTGCAATTCTTGAAATTGGATCTCGAGGGCGGGGCAAGCCCACTCCACTCAGCAATGTAACACAATCTTTTAACACCATCCTGGCGTCGGGCTCAGCTTGGGGACGAAGATCTCGATCCCAGGAGGCCAGGCAAGTTTTCGATATTGCGTTTTGTTCATGTTTCTTAATGTTTTTTGGGATCGATGGTTGTGCAGAAGCCGAGATACACAGGGATCCGCTGGAGAGGGTGGGGGATCCGCCTTGTCTTGCTTGGGTGTTTGCTCTGGGCGAGTTTGGCCATAGGCCCCTGTCCAGGGCAGGCCAGCCGCTGGGGAGAAGAGCAGCAACTGCTGGCGCAGGCTTGGGCCTATGTGGATCGGGCCTATGTGGATCCGGGGTTTAACGGGCAAAACTGGTGGCAGGTGCGGCAACGGTTTCTCTCCCGGCCCTTAAAGGAGCGCAAGCAGACCTATCAGGCCATTGAGGAGATGTTGGCCACTCTGGGGGATCCCTTTACTCGCTTTCTGGACAGAGAGCACTACCTCAGCCTGCAGACCTCTACAGCCGGCGAGCTGAGCGGTGTCGGCTTGCAGATTGCCATCGATGAGCAGGGGGCGGTGCGGGTGATTGCCCCCATGGAAGGCACTCCTGCCGAGCAGGCCGGGATCCAACCCCAGGATGAGATTTTGGCGGTGGATCGGGTGCCGGTGGCGGGGCTGAGCCTGGACGAAGTGGCCGAGCGGATGCGGGGGCGCAGCGGCACGCCGGTTACTTTGAAGCTGAGGCGGCAGGATCGCATTTGGGAGGTGGAGCTGGTACGCCAATCGATCACCATCAACCCCGTGCGCACCCGTTTTTTTGAGCTGCCTCAGGGATTGGTGGCCTACATTCGCCTCAGCCAGTTCAACGGCAATGCTGCCGCTCAAGTCCGCCAAGCCATTCGAACCGCAGAAGCTCAAGGGGTGCGGGGCTACATTCTCGATTTGCGCAACAATCCGGGGGGACTCTTGCAGGCGGCCATTGAGATCGCCCGCTTCTGGATCCCCAAGGGTGACATTGTGCTGGTGACGGATCGCCACGGCATTCAAGACAGCATTCCCGCCACCGGCGAGGTGCTCACAGAGGCACCGCTGGTGGTCTTGGTGAACCAGGGCAGCGCCAGTGCCAGTGAAGTGTTGGCCGGGGCACTTCAGGACAGTGGGCGAGCTCAACTGGTGGGAACGCGCACCTTTGGCAAGGGTCTGATTCAATCCCTGCTGGAGCTGGCGGATGGATCGGGGCTGGCGGTGACCACGGCCAAGTACCTTACCCCCAGCGGCCACGACATTCATCGCCAGGGGATCCAGCCCGATGTGGTGGTGGCGGAGGGATCCGTTCCTCTGACGGCGGAAACCTTGGCCGGGCCGGAGGACATCCAGCTCCAGCGAGCCCTGGAGTTGTTGGGGCAGCTCCAAGGGATCCGGGTGGCCAAAAGCCCGTGAGGAAGGGGATCCCACGGTAGAACTCAATCGTTGGCATTCAGGATTTGGATTCCTGGTTGTTTTCGATTCGTTTTAGGATCGAAAGCAGGGTTTCCCGTCCAGCGCTGATCTCTGACTCTGTCCGCTCCCGCCCGCATGAACGCTATCCAGCAATTTCACCACTTTTTCAACTGCTGCATTGGAGCTTGGCGCACAGAGCGCACCTACCATTACCTAGACCGTGGCGAGGTGGAGCGCTCCCGCACCGAGTTCACCATTCGCACCCTCACCCCTGAGCTCAAGCACAAGGTGCTCGCCGACAACAACTACCCCAACCACAACGTGGATGGTTTTCTGGGCTTTCACTTGGCTTTTGAGACGGTTTCCGAAAAGGGTGAGGAGGCCGGGCAAGAGCTGAACATGCTGTTCGTCCCTCGGCAGGAAACCCCCCTGGGGCTGCAGGGAGACTACCTGCGGGATCGGGCCTATGAGGAAGATCGCCCGATGGTGGCGACTTTCCGGTTTGATCCCGGATCCCTGCAACTGGTGATGACCACCACCTACACTCGTGTGGTTGCTGTAGATACCATCACTCTACTGAATCCGCGCCTGCGCCTGCGGCAGATCCTTACCTACCAACGTCCCCCTCAGGGTCAGCCTTTGCAGGAGCTGTTGCTGGTGGGGTTTGGGGTAGAACAGAAGCTGACCTAGCCTGCGGATCCTGAGCATGACGCTTCCCAAAGACCTGAGATTGTCTCAGCACTTAGCTCTGATCCAGTTGAGGTTCGAGCGAGGACAATACCGGCAGGCGCTAGAGGAGGTTAAGCAGGCCCAAAGCCGCTATCCGCAGTCGGGTAAGCTACGGCTCTGGCAGGCCCTGGCCCAAGAAGCCCTTGGCGAAACGCAGGAGGCCATCCTGTTGGCCCAAACCTTGCTGCGCAACCCAGATCCAGAAGTTGCCCAGCAGGCTCGCTATGTCTTGGGTATCTGGCAAGCCCCTCGTCTGCGGCGTCCAGCGGAGTGGTTGAGCGAAATTCCCGATCTCAGCCGGCTGGAGGAAGCTGATCCCCCAGAGTACCGCTTGGCCTATGGGCGCTCCCAACGCAAAGGCCCTTCCCCAAGATCTGGGGATCCTTCTGGGGATCCCCTCAGCCGCCGGGCAGCGGATCCCCCGTTGGACACTAAGCCCCTCATCTGGGTGTTGATCGGGATCCTCTCGACCCTGCTGGCCGTGATGGCTTGGCTGCCCTAGAGGGGGGTATAACCCTCGCCGCTGCTGGGTTAGTGGGGAGCATGCCTCTAACCCCCAAAACCCTGAACTTTGCTGAATTTACTGAGCTTTAGGCGGTTTGGCAAAAGTCATTGAGAGGGATATAGTAGACCAAGTTTCCCCCTGATCCTTGAGTCCACCGCAACGGTTGCCGGGAAGTGAAGGGGGAAAGCGCTCGGGGGGTATTCCTCAGGGCTTTGCGGGATACCGCCTTCCTGCTCAGAGATAGGCAGGATGCGATCGCTTCTTTCCTGAACCATGTTCAGGAGAGTTCAGCGTGAATGTATCAGATACTGGGAATAGAGGAGACGCTAGGTCTAGCTCAGGGGAGCGGATCTGCGTCCTAGGGATCCCGACAGGCTCCTCGGCAATTGGGGCAGAAAGCGGAGGTTAAGAGTGGCTACCCAAACATTGGTGATGGATGCAGTGGAACAGTTGGGCCTGCGGGTCACGCTGGGAGATATTGCATCCAGCACGGGCTTAGCTTTACACGAGGCCAAACAAGAGCTACTGAATTTGGCCCAAAAGGCGGAGGGGCATCTCCAGGTTTCCCGGCAGGGGGAGATTACCTACGTTTTTCCACCGGATTTTCGCAGCATTCTCAAGCGCAAGGAGCAGCAGGATCGGCTAGCAGCCCTGCGTCGCCGGTTGTGGGGGGGCTTCCTCTATGGGTTGCGCATCTCCTTTGGCATTCTGCTGGTGGTGTCAATTGTCTTGCTCGTCCTGGCGTTGATTGCCTTGCAGATGGCCAGTAGCCGCGAGCAGGACAATCGCAGCCGGTCGCGGGGGATAGGGTTTTACTACTTCCCCAATCTTTGGATCGGCAACCCCTTCTGGGATCCTTACCCCTACTATGGGAGCTACTCCGGTCGGACGCGCCCCCGCCAGCCGCAAAAATCCGAGCTGAACTTCCTGGAAGCGGTGTACAGCTTCCTCTTTGGGGACGGGGATCCCAATGCCAACCTGGAGGAGGAGCGCTATGCCCTCATTGGCCAACTGATTCGTGCCAATGGGGGGGTGATCGCAGCGGAACAGGTGTTGCCCTACCTGGATGTGGAGCCGGGATCCCCGGCCTTGGAATACGAAGATTACATGCTGCCCATTTTGCTCAAGTTCGACGGTCAGCCGGAGGTCAGCGAGGACGGGGACATTGTCTACCGCTTTCCGGAACTGCAGGTGGCCGCCTCAGAGCGTGAGCCCAAGAGGATCCCCGAAGTGTTGCAGGAGAAACCTTGGGTGTTCAGCCGGGCCACGCCTGGTCAACTGACCCTGGCAGGGGGTTTGGGAGTTCTCAATTTCTTTCTGGCCGCCATTCTCTATGGGGCACGGGAAGAGGTGGCAGCGGCAGCCGGCAGCAATGCTTTTTTAGCCTTCATCTACCCGTTGATTGGGTTTCTGTTTCTCTACGGCAGCCTCTTTTTGGCGGTGCCCGCCGTTCGGTGGTTGACCTTGCAAATCCGCAACCAGGGAGTGGAGCGTCGCAATCGTGTCCGGCAGCTTTGGCGAGAGCATCTGCAGCATCCCACAGAGGCGCTGCTGCGCAAACTCAACTTTGCCCGCCGCTTCCGCCGTCAAGAAGTTGTGCAAGAGTCGGACACCATTTACTCAACCGATCGGGATTTGATCGAGCAGCGGGACTACCGTCTGGACGAGCCGGTGTTCCGCCAGCTTTTGGAATCCAAAGCTCAGCAGGAGTACCCGGAAACCGAACAAGTGCGCCAGCAGCGTCCGCTCTAGAAAGGGCATGGCCTTTGGGCAAACTCCCGGTCTACCGTTTAGGCCGAGACAGATTCGAGTTTCTTGGCCAGCCGGCGAATCCAGCGCTTGGGTTTGCTTGGACTTCTTTCTCCCCCGGAGAACTCACAGCAACCACTCCGAGACCCGCTCCCCCACCTTCTGCAAATCCAGAGGAATGGCCACCGCCTTGCCCATACGAGGTCTCTGACGGGTGGACTCGATCTCCCGGCGCACCGATTCCCACACCCCCCAAGCCTGCAAATGGGCCAGCACTCTCTCCAAGTGGGCCAGATACTCCGCCTCGCTCAAGGGAAAGGAGGGCTGCTCCAGGTAGCGCCACATCACCAGCAGCACCACCTTCTGCTGGATACGGCGCAACTGTACGTCGTAGGAACAGCCCCACTTCTCGCGCAACAAAGCTTGAAAGTCGGATCCCTTCATCAGGACTGCTTGAGACTGGCTTGGATCTGGCTCCAACCTTGCCGGGTGGGCCGCTCACCTTGGGAAGAAAGGCTACGGCCTCTTCCAGCGTTGCATTTCTTAACGATATTGGCCAGAGGGGTCGGTTAGGATGATGTCGCTTGTCAACGAACGTTAAAACTTCTCAGGTTTGCATTTGCCATTATGACGGAAGCGGTTAGCAACTTTGAAGCGCCCCCCATGAGCCGGCGGGTTCTTCTCAATGCCCTGCTCAGTGGCTCTGTGGGAGTCGTAGTGGTGGGCGCCCTCTACCCGGTGGTGAAGTACTTTATCCCGCCCTCTTCCGGTGGAGGGGGTGAGGGCCTCATCGCTCAGGACGCCCTCGGCAAGCCCATCAGCGTCAGTGAGCTGTTGGCCGCCCATGCTGCCACGGACCGGGTGCTGGCCCAAGGTTTGAAAGGGGATCCCACCTACATCGTGATCGACAATGGGGCGGTGGCCAACTACGGCCTCAACGCGGTTTGCACCCACCTTGGCTGCGTGGTGCCCTGGAATGTGGGGGAAAATTTGTTTAAGTGCCCTTGCCACGGATCCCAGTACGCGGCCAATGGCAAGGTGATTCGGGGGCCGGCTCCCCGCTCGCTGGAGCTGGTGAGCGCCACGGTGGATGGCGACAACGTTCGCTTCAGCCCCTGGCAAGGCCCTGATTTCCGGGAGACCTAAAGGGCAAGGGATCCCGCCGGTTCTGCCCAGGCAATTGCGTCAGCGGTGCGGAGCACCTTTCCAGTCCAACTGTTGACCGGCCCCTGATCTCCCTGATCTAGAAGGATGGTGAGGTAAGGATCCTGGCTGTGCCGGCTTTTGCCGAACGATTTGGGGCAAATTGTCGAGATGGCTGTTCCAAGACTGTGTCCTAAACCTGTGATGGAAATTCATTCTGAGCTGAGAGTTATGAAGCGAATCTGCTTGGCCTTCTGTGGGCTGCTGCTGTTGCTGGGGATGGGGGCACGTCCGGCGGCAGCCTACCCCTATTACGCCCAGATGGCCTACGACAACCCCCGCGAGGCGACCGGAAAAATTGTCTGTGCCAACTGCCACCTGAACGCCATGCCCACTCGCGCCGAGGTGCCGCAGGCAGTCACCCCCGGCCAGGTGTTCACCATCAAAGTTGGGATCCCCTATGACCTGAGCAAGCAGCAGGTGCTGGCAGACGGCAGCAAGGGTGGGTTGAATGTGGGCGCGGTGGTGGTCTTGCCGGAGGGCTTCCGCCTGGCCACCGAAGCCGAAATGACCGAGGAACAGCGGCAGGAAACCGCCGAGACCTACATCACCCCCTACAGCGACGCGAAGCCCAACATCCTCCTGGTCGGGCCTTTGCCGGGCGAGCAGCATCAAGAAATCGTCTTCCCGGTGGTGGCCCCTGACCCGAAAGAGGATCCCTCGGTGGCCTTCATGAAGTATCGCGTTTACATCGGGGCCAACCGAGGTCGCGGTCAGCTTAACCCCGACGGCAGCCTCAGCAACAACAACGTTTTCCGCGCTCCGGCCACCGGGCGTCTAGTCAACATCGCCACCCTCAACTCCGATATCAGCGATCTGCCGGCTGAATTGGCCAGCCTGGTGCCCCCGGAATACGAGCTGCCGGGCACGAGAGTTCTCAGCTTCGAGACCGAAAGCGGGATCCAAAACCTGGTGGTGCCGCCTGGGCCGGAACTGGTGGTTGCTGTTGGAGACAGCGTCAAAGAAGGGGATCCCGTCACCAACAATCCCAATGTGGGCGGCTTTGGCCAGGTGGAGCGGGATCTGGTGCTGCAAAGCCCGGATCGGGTGAAATGGCTGGTGGCCTTCCTGGCAGCCATTACCATTACCCAGGTGCTGTTGGTGCTGAAGAAAAAGCAGGTGGAGCTCATTCAAGCCGCCGAAATCCTCGGCTAGCTCAAGCTCTTTCCTAGCCTGCACCTCGGAAGCATATCCGGGGTGTTTTTTGTTCGGTAGGGTTCTAAGGCAGCCTCAGCTCTCCTCTGATCACCTGCACAGCCTGCCCGGCAATCTCCACGCGAGAGCCGAGATCGCGACACCAGAGCTCCCCGCCGCGGCTGGATAGCTGGTGGGCCTGTAACTCAGAGCGACCCAGGCGTTTGGCCCAATAGGGCATCAAAAGACACTGGGCGGATCCCGTCACTGGATCTTCCGGGATCCCCAGCCGAGGAGCGAAAACGCGGCAGACGAAATCCGGCCCATCCTCTAGATCCGCCCCAGAGGCTGTGACGATCAACCCCGGAACGGGGAGCGCTTGAACCTGAACCAGATCCGGCTGCACCTGCTGCACTTGTTCCGCCGAAGCCAGCACCGCTACCCCCATGTCCCCCCGGTATAGCTCCACGGGTGGGATCCCTAAAGCCGCTGCCACCTGCTCCTTGGCTTCTGGCCAAGGTTCCGGAGTTTGAGCAGGAAAATCCATGGCCAGGCGATCCCCTTGCCGCCGCACCTGCAACAGGCCACTGCGGGTGGAAAAGGCTACCCTCTCCGCCTGGGGATGCACCTCCGTCAACAGCACATAGGCGCTGGCCAAGGTGGCGTGGCCACAGAGATTCACCTCGGTGGTGGGAGTAAACCAGCGCAGACCATAGTGGGGAACCTCGCCCTGGGATCCCTGGGGAAGTAAAAAAGCCGTCTCCGACAAATTGTTCTCTGCGGCAATGGCCTGCATCAGCGCCTGCGGCAGCTCCTGAGGCAGCAAACACACCGCCGCGGGGTTACCTGCAAAAGGCACTGCCGTAAACGCATCCACCTGAAACAACGGGATCCACACCTTCTCAACCAAGCCCAACTCAGGTCATGATCCCACAGCAGACCCCAAAGTAGGGGGATCCGCACCCCGACCGCACCTGCCAAAAGCGGGATCCCGCTGACAAAGGCTATTGTCAGGCCAGAAAGTTGGCTGATAAACTAGCACTCGTAAGTCGAGAGTGCTAAGTCGCTTCCCCTCGGGAAGCGGAATTAATGGAAAGAGGAGGACATTCGTCATGGCTGCAGTGGCTCTTAACGTCTCTACCCTGAAGCCGCTGGGCGACCGCGTGCTGGTCAAAATCGCTCAGCAGGACGAGAAAACCGCAGGTGGGATCTTCTTGCCGGACACTGCCAAGGAAAAGCCCCAGGTGGGGGAAGTGGTTGCTGTTGGCCCTGGCAAGCGCAACGACGAGGGCAAGCTGATCCCGATGGAACTGAAAGCCGGCGACAAAGTGCTCTACTCCAAGTATGCCGGAACCGAAGTCAAGCTGGGCAGCGATGAATATGTGCTGTTGGCCGAGCGGGACATTCTCGCCATTGTTCAGTAATGGTCAGTGATTCAGCAGCAGTTCAACGAACGATTGAATCCTTGAGATTCTGTTTCACCCTTACCTGCGTTTGCATCTGAGAGGTTGACTATGGCGAAATCGATCATTTTCAGCGAGGAAGCCCGCCGCGCTCTAGAGCACGGCATGGATATTTTGGCAGAAGCCGTAGCCGTTACCCTGGGTCCCAAAGGGCGCAACGTCGTGCTGGAGAAGAAGTTTGGCGCCCCCCAAATCATCAACGACGGGGTAACCATTGCCAAAGAAATCGAGCTGGAAGACCACATTGAGAACACAGGCGTTTCCTTGATCCGGCAGGCGGCTTCCAAGACCAATGACACGGCTGGGGATGGCACCACCACGGCCACGGTCTTGGCTCACGCCATGGTGAAGGAAGGTCTGAAAAACGTGGCTGCCGGCGCCAACCCGATTGCCCTAAAGCGGGGGATCGACAAGGCGGTGAAGTTTTTGGTAGACAAAATCGCCGAACATGCCCGCCCGGTCGAAGATTCCAAAGCCATTGCCCAGGTGGCGGCCATTTCCGCCGGTAACGATGAAGAAGTGGGCCGTATGATTGCCGAGGCCATGGACAAGGTGGGCCGCGAAGGGGTGATCTCCCTGGAAGAAGGCAAGTCCATGACCACCGAGCTGGAAGTGACGGAAGGGATGCGCTTCGACAAGGGCTACATCTCCCCTTACTTCGTCACCGATACCGAGCGGATGGAGGCGGTTCTGGAAAACCCCTACATCCTCATCACCGACAAGAAGATCACCCTGGTTCAAGACCTGGTACCGGTTTTGGAGCAAGTGGCTCGCGCCGGTCGTCCCCTGCTGATCATCGCCGAAGACATTGAGAAAGAAGCGCTGGCCACGCTGGTGGTGAACAAGCTGCGGGGTGTGCTGAGCGTGGTGGCGGTGAAAGCGCCTGGCTTTGGGGATCGCCGCAAGGCCATGCTGGAAGACATCGCCATCCTGACCGGCGGTGAGGTGATCAGCGAAGAGCGCGGCCTGAAGCTGGAGAACGCTCGCCTCGATTCCTTCGGCACTGCCCGTCGCGTCACGGTGACCAAGGACAACACCACCATCGTGGCGGAAGGCAACGAAGCGGCTGTGAAAGCCCGTTGCGAGCAAATTCGTCGCCAAATTGAGGAAACCGACTCCACCTACGACAAAGAAAAACTGCAAGAGCGCTTGGCCAAACTCTCCGGCGGTGTAGCGGTGATCAAAGTGGGCGCGGCCACCGAAACCGAGATGAAAGACCGCAAGTTGCGCCTGGAAGATGCCATTAACGCCACCAAAGCGGCGGTAGAAGAAGGGATCGTTCCCGGCGGCGGCACCACCTTGGCACACCTGATCCCGGTGGTGACTGAGTGGGCGCAAGCCAACCTGTCCGGCGATGAACTGGTGGGGGCCAACCTGGTCGCCCGCGCTCTGGGCGCTCCGCTGCGCCGCATTGCTGAGAACGCCGGCCAAAACGGCTCCATTGTGCTGGAGCGGGTGAAAGACAAGCCCTTCAACACCGGCTACGATGCCCAGAACGACGCCTTCGTGGATATGTTCGAAGCGGGCATTGTAGACCCGGCCAAGGTTACCCGTTCTGCCCTGCAAAACGCTGCTTCCATTGCGGGGATGGTGCTGACCACTGAAGCGATCGTGGTGGACAAGCCGGAGCCCAAAACCAACACACCGGCAAGCAGCGGCAGCGGCATGAGTGACTACGACTACTAATCCGTTGACCGCCACAGCGAGGTGGGTCCCTGAGGCTCACCGAAGAGCCCATGGGCACTTCGCTTCCTGGCCAGGCATCTTGGATGAATCTTTCGGGATCCCCTGGTGGGATCCCTTTTCTTGTGGATTTTCATCAAGACGCAGGCAATCCGGCGGGATCATTCCCAATACCCATGCAACAGCAGCGCAACTGTCTGTGACGTTGATCCCCCTCTACCTTTGGGAGAGGGGCTGGGGGTGAGGGCGCCGGAGCCATGCAATCGGGAACTGCCTCAAACTGGTTTTTTGATAACGACTCTGATTCTGTCCAACTTGAAGAGAAGGGGAAGGCGGTGTGGCTCAGTTGATCTGCATTGGCCTGGATCTGGCCTGGTCAACCCGCAACCCTTCCGGTCTGGCCACGCTGCGAGTCCAGCTCGGGGATCCCGGCAGGCAAAACTTGACAGGCCATCTGGTCGATAGCCGCATTCTCCAAACGGATGAGGAGATCCTGGACTACATTCAAGCTCAGGCGGGAGGGGATCCCTGCTTGGTGGCGGTGGATGCGCCCTTGCGGGTTCCCAACCTCACAGGACAACGGCGGGCCGAGGCAGAACTGAACCAGGTGTTTCGCGCCTATGCAGCCGGGGCCCACCCAGCCAACCGCCGGCTTCTAGAAAAAGACGGCCAGGTGAGAGGGGAAGCCTTGGTGCAAGCCCTAGCCAGTTATGGCTTTCGGGAGCAGGCCAGCATCGAGCGAGGAAAACTTACCCGCCAAGTGACCGAGGTCTTCCCCCACAGCGCCTTGGTCAGCCTCTTTGGCCTCAGCCGCACTCTAAAATACAAGGCCCGCCCTCGACGCACCTGGCCGGAACGGCAACAAGCCTGGCAGCTTTACCAGCATCATCTGCGCTCTCTGGCTGCCGCTGACCCAGCTCTCCGGGGCCACGAAGCGTTGCTCCAAGTGGAGGTGGGATCCCTCAAGAGCCGTCGGCTCAAAAACTACGAAGATCAAGTGGATGCCTTGATGTGTGCTTACATCGCCCTCTACGGGTTCCGTTGGGGATCCGAGCGCTGCCGCAGTTTCGGCACCCTGCAAGAAGGGCACATTTTCACGCCCCTGCCCCCTCGAACCTTTGGGGCGGATTGAGACCCGCTCCGGGATCGCAGGTGGAAATCCCAACCAGAAGAACAAAACTCTCGCTAGCCTTGGATCCCTCCTTGGCGGCATGATAAGAACAAGGGATCCGCAGAACAGGGGAAAAATGGACGTGCAACTGGGCCGCAATCGGCAGGCGAGACGCGCTTACGGGCTGGATGAAATCGCGCTGGCCCCAGGCAGACGAACGCTGGATCCCAGCCTGGTGGATACCCACTTCACCCTGGGAGGGATCCAACGGCAAATCCCCATCATCGCCAGCGCCATGGATGGCGTGGTGGATGTGCGAATGGCCATTTTGCTCTCGGAGCTGGGAGCTTTCGGGGTGTTGAACCTGGATGGCATCCAAACCCGTTACGCCGATCCCGATGAGGTGTTGGCTCAGATCGCGTCGGTGGGCAAAGACGAGTTTGTGCCCCTAATGCAGCGCCTCTACAGCGAGCCGGTGAAGCCAGAGCTAATCCAAGAACGCATCCGCCAGATTAAAGCCTCCGGCGCCATTGCCGCCGCTAGCTGCGTGCCCGCCCACGCCGCCCAATACGGCCCCCTGGTGGCTGAAGCCGGGGGGGATCTGTTTTTCGTTCAGGCCACGGTAGTTTCCGTCCACCACAAGGTGCCCGAGGGCATGCAGAAGCTGGATCTGGCCCAATTTTGCCGGTCGATGTCCATTCCTGTTGTGGTGGGCAACTGCGTTACCTACGATGTCGCTCTGGAGCTGATGCAGGCCGGAGCTGCCGGTGTCTTGGTGGGGATCGGCCCGGGGGCTGCCTGTACCTCCCGCGGCGTGTTGGGGGTGGGGGTACCACAGGCTACAGCGATTGCCGACTGTGCCGCTGCACGGGAGCAGTTTTTGGCGGAAACCGGCGCCTACGTTCCCATCATTGCCGATGGGGGATTGGTGACCGGTGGCGACATTTGCAAGGCCATCGCTTGTGGAGCCGATGCAGTGATGATCGGATCCCCCCTGGCCCGCGCCTATGAGGCCCCCGGTCGCGGCTTTCATTGGGGCATGGCTACCCCCAGCCCCATCTTGCCCCGCGGCACCCGCATCCGCGTGGGATCCACCGGCACCTTGGAAGAAATCTTGCGCGGCCCCGCCCGCCTGGACGACGGTACCCACAACCTCTGGGGTGCTCTGCGCACTAGCATGGCCACCCTGGGGGCTGCCAATCTCCGAGAAATGCAGCAGGTGGAGATCTGCATCGCCCCCTCCCTCCTGACCGAGGGCAAGGTGTACCAGAAGGCGCAGAGCTTGGGCATGGGGAAATAGTCCCTTGGGAATGCTAAACTCGGTGGACTGGGATCCTTCAGGGGCGGTTAGCTCAGCGGTAGAGCGCCTGCCTTACAAGCAGGATGTCACTGGTTCGAGTCCGGTACCGCCCATCCCCACCGGAGCTTGCAGCTTGAGAGCTCTGTCTCAGCTAGAAATCGCAGGAGCCCCGCACTGTACCCGTAGGGTCAGTGCCGGGAGGAATGCGGAAGTTATGATAGAACCATGACCCAAGTCCTGACCGTCTCCTGCAAGCTCAAGGTGTCCCAGTCGCAAGCCGCCAAATTGGA